>CAYYEE010000135.1:0-9780 GCA_964470775.1 uncultured Planctomycetota bacterium
GGGGGACCAGTTAACGCTGCGCGTGTCGAAGCCGGGGCTGGGCTTGACCGTGCGCGGGGACGCTCTGCCGGAGCTGCCGGCCACGGCGAGGCGCATTCTATCGGACGCGGCGCAGACGGGGTATGACCTGATGCGGGACGACACGGTGGTAACGGCGCGCGCGCCTTGGGTGTTGCAGGGCAGCGCCATCCTCAAAGTAAGGATCAAGGCGGATGTGGAGCCTTAGAGCGAAGGTGGTGGTGATGGCGGCGGCGGCGGCGATGCTGGCTTGGCCCGCGGCGGCCGTAACAACGCAGATCCTGCGAGAGAGCACGGCCGAGGAGTTCAACCGAGGCAAGATCGACGGCCTGTCTATTGTGGGCGGCGGTCTTGCGCTGGCGCCGCGCGCGACGCGGGTGGAGGGGTTGAACAGCCAGTTTGTGTGGCGGCTGGCCGAGGGTGACGGGGCGGTGTTCGCGGGGGCGGGGTCGCCGGGGGTTGTGTATCGCATCGCGCCGGGCGGCAAGGCGGAGGAGTATTACCGCTCGTCGGAGATGCACGTGCACTGCGTGGCGGTGGACAGCCACAAAAACGTGTACGCGGGGACCTCGCCGCGGGGCATGATCTTCCGCATCGCGCCGGACCGGACGGCGAGCATTTTCCACGACTCGGCGCACAAGTACATCTGGGCCATGGGGATGGACGCCAAGGACAACCTCATCGTGGGGACGGGCCTTGGGGCCACGGTGGCTCGCATCGCGCCGGACGGACAGATGACGGAGCTGTATGACGCGGGAGACGGGCACATTTTGTCTCTGGCGATGGACGAGAAGGGCGGCATTTACGCGGGCAGCGAGCCGCGAGGGCTGGTGTACTACATTTCGCCGGAAGGCAAGACCAATGTAGTTCACGATTTCGGCGGCGGCGAAGTGAGGGCGCTGGCGTTGAAGGACCGTTCGCTGTTCGTGGCGCTGTCGTCGCCCAAGCCGCCGCCGCGGGGGGCGCAGGCGGGCGGGGCGCAGGTCAACACGGACGCTCAGGTGGCGGAACCTCCCGGCGCGGCGCCGGGGCCGCAGGCTTCGGCCAAGGCGGTAAGCGGAGTCTATGAGGTGGAGTTGGACTGGGGGCGGGTGACTCTGCGGCTGGACACAGGGGCGCGGGCGCCATTGAGCCTGGCCGTAGTGGAGGACAAAGTCTACGCGGGCTGCGGGGACGACGGGCGGCTGCTGGCCTATGACCGCAAAGACCGCTGTGTGGAGGTGGTGGCGAGTCTGGCGGAGAAGCAGCCGCTGGCGTTGATGCCCGCGAGCGGAAGAAGGCTGATGGCGGCTTGCGCGAACCCTGGGGCGGTGGTGACGCTGGAGGAGGAGCATGAACGCGAGGGGACGTACATCTCGCGGGTTCATGACGGGCAGGCGGTGTCGAAGTGGGGAGCGCTGGGGTGGCGGCAGAACTGTCCGGTGGGGACGCACGTGCGCGTGAGCGCGCGGTCGGGCAACAGCGGCCAGCCGGACAATACCTGGAGCAGTTGGACCGAGGATGCGTCGTCGCCGGGCGCGGCGGCCGGGTGTCCGGCAGCGAGGTTTGCGCAGTACCGGTTGCGTCTGGCCACGGTGGACCCGAAGGTGACGCCGCTGGTGGAGGAAGTGACGCTGGCTTATCTGCCGGTGAACCTGGCGCCGGTGGTCCAGAAGATCGAGTTCTTGCCGGTGGGCGCGGCCAAGGAGAAGGACGCGCGGCCGGGTTCGTTTCCCAAGCCGGATCTGAAGACGCCGGATGCGCCGGCGCAGGGAGAAGCGGTGTCGCCGCAAGGGATATCGCCGGTGTGCCGAATTCAGTGGCAGGCATCGGACCCGAACGGGGACGAATTGCTGTTCCAGGCGATGTACCGGCTATATGGCGGCAAGACGTGGCGGCCTATCGGCGGGCTTTCGGCCGTGGCGTCGCGGAACTGGGACACGCTGGCCGTGCCGGACGGCCGTTATGAGGTGCGGGTCGTGGCGGTGGACGCGCCGAGCAACCCCGTGGGCACGATCCTGACGGGCGAGTTGACGAGCGAGCCAATGCTTGTGGACAACACGCGGCCGGTGTTGCTGTGGGGCAAGGTGACGACAGACGCGGAGGGGAAGCTGTTCCTGGAGGGCGTGGCGGACGACAATCTGAGCCCCATCGTGCATCTTTGGCTGTCCGTAAACGGGGGGCGGTGGTCGTCGATCGCGGCCGCGGACGGGGTGCTGGATTCGCGGCAGGAGCCGTTCAAGGTGGCGTTGCCCAAGCTGCCTGTGGGCGAGCACGTGATGGTGGTGCGGATCATGGACGCGGCGCGGAACATCGGGTCGGGCAGCGTGACGTATTACCAGGATGCGCCCGCGACGCCGGCAGCGGCCGAGCCGGCCAAGCCTGCGTACGGGACGCAGACGGCGGAGCCTGCGGCCGCGGACGCGCCTGAGGCGCCGGTCAAGGCGGCTCCGGGCGGAGCGCAGGAGTAGTTATGCTCGAGATCGAGGTTTGGAGCCGGGGCGCGGCGTTCGCGTACTCCATCATCTACGAGTACGCGTTCGAGACGATTCTGCGCGAGAGCGCGCGGTTGCACGAGGAGTTCATGATTCCGGCGGGCATCAGTGTGGCGGCGCGGCAGATCGGGCAGATGCACAACGACCCGTCGGGGCCTTACCATATGGTGTGCAGGCACCTGAACCTGGACGAGCTGGGGCGGCTGTTGGCCAAAGGCTGGACGGTGAACAGCCGGGGGCTGGCGTGCTTCTGGCGGGGGGCGGGGATCGAGGAGAACGTGGCGGTTTCGCGGGCGATGATCAGCGAGGCGACGGGGACGGAGGTGACGGCGTTTGTAGCGGACGCGGACTGCGGGGAGTTGGTGAGCTTGGGGGCGGTGGCGCGGCAGAACGGTTACCTGAGTCTGTTTTCCAGGATGGACTACCTGAACCACGCGGGGGACGACTTGATGTGTCTGGGGCGGACGCCGCTGATCGAGGAGGGGCCGCCGCCCTGGCGCAGGCGGTTTGATCCGTATGACCGGCTGGCGCTGGCGCGGGATCAAAGGGGCTGGCTGGTGGATACGGTGAAGCGGGTGGGGCGAGAGATTATCCATCCGGAGGGGGAGATTACGGTGGGGTCGCTGGTGAGGCGGTTTGAAAAGATTCGCGAGGCGGGCGGGGGGCGGGCGTGGTGCGCGGCGCCGGAGGCCGTGGCGGATTATATTCTGGTGCGCCGGGCCACGAAGCTGGTGGTGGGGCCGGGCAGCGCGGAGGGGAGCGAGTACGCGTTGAGCGTGGGCGAACTGGACCCGCGCGTGTCGCGGCGGACGCTGACCTTTCGCCTGAGCGGGCTCAGCGGGGGCAAGGACCGCAAGCGGGTGATCCGCAATCTGACGGACCGGACGGAGATCCAGCCTTACCGCGTGGAGGATGATTCGCTGCTGTTTGACGTGGAGGTTTCCGACGGCTTGAGGCTGTTGACGCCGGCGCAGTGAGGGGCGATTCGGACAGGCCGGATGGATCGGACAGGGATCAGGCGGCGCTTTTCTCGCGGGAAGCGGCGCTGGCGCTGAGCCTGCGGAGCGAGGGGAGGGCGCTGGCGATGTAGTCGGCCAGGCTCCAAAGGGTGACGGCGACGAGGATCCAGGCGCAGGCGGGCCGGACCCAGGCGATTGGGGCTTTGGGCCAGATGGCGGCGGCAAAGGGGAGCAATATGACGACGGGCATGGCGCCGCCCTGGATGATGGCTTTAATCTTGCCGCTGATGCGCGCGGAGGTCTTGGCTCCGTCTATAGCCAGGATGACGCGCACGTAGGCGACGATGATGTCGCGGAGGGTCATGACCAGGGGCACGGCGAGGGTGATCCAGCCGTTGAGGGCGATGGCGAAGTAGATGGTGAGGCGGGAGAGGGAGTCGGACAAGGGGTCATACAGCCCGCCGATCTGGCCGACAGAGCCGTAGCGTCGGGCCAGGATGCCGTCGAAGACGTCGGTGGCTTCCTCGAGCAGGACCAGGGCCACGAGCAGGAGCATCGTGGCGAGGCTGGGGGCCTGGAGCGGGGTGAGGGCATAGACGGCCACGGCGAAGGCGGCGGCCAGGACGAGACGCGCCGTGGTCAGGGCGTTGGCGAGCATTCGGCTCTCCTCTTTGTCGCTCAGGTGTTCTTGAAGTGGAACAGGGCGATGTCTCCGTCTTCGATGATGTAGTCCTTGCCTTTGAGCAGCGCTCTGCCCGCGGCGCGGACGGCCTTTTCGGAGCCGAGTTCAATGACATCGTCGTAGCGAATGATCTCGGCGCGGATGAAGCCGCGCTGAATGTCGGAGTGGACCTTGCCGGCGGCGGCCCAGGCGTTTTCGCCCTCGCGCACGGTCCAGACGTAGAAGTCGAGCCCGATGCCGGTGAAGAAGGACCGGAGCTTGAGGAGCTTGTAAGAGGCGCGGACCAGGATCTCGGAGGCGGTTTTCTGGATGCCGAGGCTTTCCATGAACTCCTTGCGTTCTTCGGGTTCGAGCTCGGCGAGCTCCATTTCAATCTTGGCGGAGAGGACGATGACGTCCTGACCCAGGGCGGCGGCGGCGGCGCGCGTCTCTTCGCAGTCGAGTTTGTCTTCTGCCACGTTCAGGACGGTGAGCATGGGTTTTTCGGTGAGGAACTGGAAGGTGCGGATGGAGACACGCTCGGCGTCGGTCATTTCGACGGCGTTGACGCCCTTGCCTTCTTCGAAGGCTTTCATGCAGCGCTCGAGCACGGCGAGCTGCTTGCGGTCTTCTTCGAGGGTGGGGATGGGCTTGGTGACTTGTTTGCGGAGTTTTTCGATGCGGCGCTCGGCGATGTCCATGTCGGCGATGAGGATCTCTTCCCACAACTCTCGGGCGTCGCGAATCGGGTCGAGGGAGCCTTTGGGGTGAGGGCAGGCGGGGTCGTCGAAGCCGCGGATGACCTGGACGATGGCATCGACCTCGCGGATGGAGATGAGGGTGGCGACAATGGCGTCGCGGCGCTCTCCGGCGTCCACGCCGGGGATATCAACGTACTCGATTTGGGCGAGGTGGATGGACTTGGGGGGAAACATCTGCGCGAGGCGGTCTACGCGGGCGTCGGGGACGTTGACGATGGCGGAGTTGGCCTTGCCGGTGAACTTGCCAGCGGCGCCATGGGCGCCGGTAAGGGCTCTGAAAAGAGTGGTCTTGCCTGAAAAGGGGAGGCCGACGATTCCGAGTTTCATGAGGAACTTTCTGTATTCTAGGCAGGCGGACGGAAACGCCGGATGACCGCTTCCGCGGCCAACAGGCCGTCCACAAAGGAACTGACAATGCCGCAGGCGTGGCCAGACCCGGCGCCGGCTGGGTAGAGGCCGTTGACGGAGACGCTCTGGCGGGTGTTGGGGTCGCGCGGAACGCGGATGGGGCAGGAGGCGTGGGACTCGGGGCCGGTGAGCAGGGCGCCTTGGCTGGTGAAGCCTGGGATGCGCTGTTCGAACTCGCGGAGGGCGCGGGCGATGGCTCCGGCGGCGTGCGGTGGGAGAATCGAGGAGAGGTCGGCGGGGCGCAAACCGCATCCACAGGCGCTCTCGGATTGGAGAGGCCCGACCACGCCTTTGAGGAAGTCGGCGGCGTTTTGGGCCGGGACTCGGTAGCCGCCGCCGCCTTGGACATAGGCGACTTCTTCGAAGTGGCGCAGGAGGGCGAGTCCGGCGAGGGGGCTGCCGCCCGCCTCTTCTGGAGAGACGGGGGTGACGAGGGCGGCGTTGCAGCGGCCGGAGTCGCGGGCATAGGAGGCGCCGCCGCTGACGCCGAGCGTGAGGGGCTCGGCGGCGATAGGGAGCAGGCTTCCACCTGGGCAGGGGTAGGCGATAGAGACGGGGCGCGGGCCGCGGCTGGCGAGGAAGTATTCGGCGGCGCCGAGGGCTGGGTGGCCGGCGGAGGCGCCGTAGACGGCGTGGTCAATGAAGTCCTGGGTGTGCTCGATGCGCAAGCCCATGCGGAAGGCGCGGGCCTCGATGCGCACGCCGGCGCGCAGGAGAGTGGTGACAGTGTCGCGGGCGTTGGGGCCGGGGGCGGCGATGAGGACGCCGGTTTCGAAGATGCCGTTGGAGGTGTGGACGGCGCGGACCTGGCCGCCGGCGGCGTCAATGGCGTCGACGCGGGTATTCCAGCAGATCTCCGCGCCGCGGGCGAGGCAAAGGCGGCAGAGGCTCTCGATGACGGCGCGGAGGCGGTCGGAGCCGACCCAGGGCCGCGTGTCGTAGAGGATTTCCTCGGGTCCGCCGGCTTCGACGAAGCGGCGGAGCGTCTCGGTGACGCGCGGGAGGCCGGGGCTGGCGCGGAGCCGGCCCGCGGAGAAGAGGCAGCAGCCTCCGGCGCCATAGAGGAGGTTGCATTCTGGGTCGAGCTGTCCGGAGCGGAGGAAGCGGGCCGCGGCTCCACAGCGTTCCGCGACGGGGAGGCCGCGTTCGAGGAGGAGAGGGCGGTACCCTTGTTCGGCGAGGCGGAGCGTCGCGGCGAGGCCGGCGGGGCCGCAGCCTATGACGGCCACGCGGCCGCGCAGGGGCTCGGCGCCGGGGGGCGCCTCGAAGGGACGGGGATCGGCGACGGCATGGGCGCTTGCGCCGAGCCGGGGGGCGGCGGCAGGGTCGACTTCGAGGTCCACGGCGTAGACGAAGACGGGCTGGGGGCCTCGCGTCTCGATGGCGCGGCGGGCGATGCGCCAGCCGGCGGCCCGGGCGCTGGGAAGGCCAATGCGCTCGGCGGCTCGTGAAGGGAGGCTCGCGGGATCGTCATCGAGGCCCAGCGTGATGTCGTGAACTCGTATTTTCATGGCTCGTGGCGGCGTGAGTCCTGGCGGGGCGCGGCCTCACCGGGAAGGCTCTGGGGTCTTGGGGTAGAAGTCCGCGCTGGTGAGGGTGGCGATCCAGGGTCTGGCGCTCCAACTGGCCTTGACGCGGCCCACGTACTGTGTTGGGTCCTGGGCGGGGGGCGGGATGGAGACGGTGGAAACCTTGCCAGCCAGCTCTTGGGCTTTGGTCATGGCGAGGTCGGCTTCGACGCCGAAGGCTTTGATGGACTTGACGGTGGCGATGGAGTACCAGATGAGGAGCGCGCACAGGACGGCGAAGGCCGCTTTGTCTGCATGGCGGAGGATTCCCATGGAGCGCGTCTCCTAGGATTTGGGCTCGAAGTCGAGGATGTCCACGAGGAACTCAACGTTGACGGGGGGTGACGCGGCGCCGCCCAGGCCAGCCGATTTTTCGATCTTGAGCTCGCGCAGGATGGCGAACGGTTTCTCCTGGTCGGTTTCGCGGACGATGAGCAAGGTGGTGAGCATGGGGATGACATTGTCGGCGGGCATGGCGCACTGCACGCGGACGGGGATGGCGAGGAATTCCGAATCGCGGACGCTGGGGACGGGGATGATTTCGGGTTCGCCGCGGCTGTTGCCGACGCGGAAGGTGTTGATGGCTGTGACCCCGTGCGGGAGGAGCAGGCGTAGGACGAAGTAACGGCGAATCCAGAAATCCTTGCGGATTTCGCGGTAGTCTTTGGGGTTGGGGAGAGCGTCGGCGGACGTCATCCAGCCGTACTGCTTGAAGACCTGACAGACCTGAAGACCTTTGTCCACGCGGCTTTGGATGACGCGCATGGCTTCGCGGTGCAGGTCGTTGTACTCGGTCTTGAAGTCGCCGGGCAGGGAGTCTTTGGCGCCGCGATTGAGGCGGCGCTCGATCTCCGCGTCGCGGTCGGCGAAGAAGCGCGCGGCTTGCTGGGACTGGTCGGCGAGCCACGTTTTAAACTCGCTCCATTCCTTGACAGAAGCCTCCTGGGGGATCTTGTTGTTGCCGGCCAGAATCTCCAGGACTTTGAGAAGTTCGTTGGTCTGGCGCCAGCGTGTGTTCTGTCTGGCCAGTTCAGCGCGGGCCGGGCCGCCAACGAAGATGTAGACGAGCAGGAGAACCAACACGGCGCCGCCGAAACCGGCCCAGAAGATCTGGCTTCGGGTCATGGTTTTGCCTCCCCGGGCTGCTGGAGGAGGAACTTGAAGTCAACGGAGAAGAGGAGGGCGTTCCACGTGTCGCCGACCGCGACGGAGAGGGTGTCGGGGTTGGTGGAGGCGTTGGTGGTGACGTCGGGCTTAGGGTCGGGAATTTCGGGCAGGCCGTGGAGGATGTTGCGGACGATGGAGCTGACTTCGTCGCGGGCTTGCGTTTCCGTTTCCCTGCGCTTGCGTTCGGTGGCGCCCTCGATGCGGACCTTGAGAACGGTGGCGTTCTGGTAGCGTTGTTCCTTGCCCTCGCCGCGGGGCATTTCGATGTGGATGGAGCGCAGCCAGAGGCGGCGTTTGCCTGGGGCGCGAGCGAAGATGCGCGAGGCGCTGGAGAGGACTCTGAAGAAGGCGTCGCGGTGGGCGCCGACGGCGTCGAAAGCCCGGAGACGAATTTCGGCGGGCGTGGGCTTCTGAACGGCTTGCCAGCGGCGGTAGCGGTCGTTGATGGGGGCGATCTGGCTGTCGAGGCGGTCGCAGGCGTCGCTGACGCGGGCGGCCTGGGCGTGGGTGAAGACGATGCTGAGCACGACGAAGAGGGCCGCGACGGCGAGGGAGGCGAGGGCGAAGGGCTGTGTGCGGGCGAGGCGTTTGCCGCGCACGGTGCCCGAGGAGACGAGGCTGATGTGGCTGGGGGCGCGGCCTGCGCCCTGGAGCGCGAGGCCGAGGGCCGGGGCCAGCGCGGGCGCGGCCTCCCGCAGCGCGGCGGCGTCGACGCCGGGGGCGGGCGGGAAGCGTTCGAGAAGATTGGGCGTCTGGACCGCCAAGCCGGTCTCCTGGCCGAGGAGGGTGGTGAGGCCGAGCGAGCGCGAGGCGCCGCCGAGTAGGATGGCGTGCTGGAGCTTGACGTCCGGGGCGTCGTTGTGGAAGAGCTGGAGGGCGTTTTGGACTTCGGCGCTGAGGGCGCGCAGGGCGGGCAACATGCGTTGGAGGACTTCGCGGGCGTGCTGGGACCTGGGGGCGTTGAGCTTGATGGCTTCGGCGCTGGCGAAGTCGCAGTTGAGGGATTTTTCGAGTTCGGCGGTGATGAGGCGGCCGCCGACGCCGAGGGAGCGGACCCAGTAGCGGCCGCCGTAGATGACGACAACGTTGGTGGTGGCGGCGCCGATGTCCACGACGGCGGTGGGGACGGTGATGTCGAGGCCGTAACGCGCGTAGTTGCAGAGGGCCATGGGGAGGGACTGGACGTCGTCAACCTGCAACCGGGAGGCGTCGAGGCCGCGCACGAAGAGGTTGTACTCGGCCTTCTTCATGGCGAAGAGGATGCCATCGCGGTTGTGGCTGTTTTCGGTGTCGGGGAGGAAGAGCTCGCTGTCCCAGAGCACGGCGTCGAGGTCAAGGCCGATGTGCTGCTGGGCTTCGTAGCGGATCAGCTCTTGGAGGGGTTTGCCTTCGACTTCGATGACTTGGAAGGGGCGGGTGAAAACGCAAGAGCCGGGGACGGAGATGACGACGTGGTCGGCGCCGAGGCGGCGGCGCTCCTGGAAGAGGGCGAGTGTTCTCCACGCCCGTCGGTCGGTGACTGGGCCTTCGAAGGGCTCGGGTGTTCCTTTGTGGGGCAGGATGTCGAAGTCCGTGATCTCAAGGCCGCTGTCACTGGCTAGAATCTGGACCGCTTTGATGGCGTGAGAACCGATCTCGATGCCCCAGACGCGTTTGGCGCCCAGCATGTGTGCCTCTCTGTAACCACGCCCAGCGTAAGGGCTAGCGGCGCTTCCCAAGCACCCCGTGTCAGCGCAAAGAGAGTATAAACGACGTGGGAGAGGG
>CAYYEE010000136.1:0-6479 GCA_964470775.1 uncultured Planctomycetota bacterium
CACGCAACCCACGCCCGCCGACACCGCCGCTGACGAGCTTGCCCGCGCCCGCGCCGACGCCAGCGCCGACATCGCCGCCGAACGCTTCGGCGTCGCCATCGCCCGCTTCGAAAGCCTCGCCCAGCGCCGCCAGGGCACGCCCATCGCCGCCAAGGCCCACGACGCCATCGCCAGCGTCCTCCACCAGCAAGCCGCCTGGCAGGAAGAAGTCCGCAAAGACCTCCCCGCCGCCATCGACACCTACACCAAACTCACCCAGGAATACCCCCAGTCCGCCGGCGCCATGGCCGCCCGCGACCGCCTCCCCAAACTCCTCGCCGCCCTCGCCACCGAACGCCTCGCCCAAGGCGCCGTCGCCGCCGCCAAGACCGCCGCCGAACAGCTCCGCGCCCTGGACCCCAAAGCCGCCGAAGCCTTCGACGCCCAAGCTCCCGCCCAACTCCTCGCCCTTGCCCAGCAAGCCACCGACCCCGCCCGCATCGTCGAACTCACCGCCCTCATCGCCAAAGAATACCCCAACGCCGAAGCCGCCCCCCGCGCCGCCGCCCTGGCCGTCAACGCGCGCGAAGCCCTGGCCCGCAAACTCATCGTCAGCGGCGACGCCGGCCGCGCCTGGGAAATGCTCGACGGCCTCGCCACCCCCGCCGCCCCCGCTTTGCAGGCCCAAACCCTATATCTCTGGGCCGAACGCCTCTGGCAGGCCAGCGACCTCAAAGCCGCCCTTGACAAGTGGGAACAGCTCAACACCCGCTTCCCCGACAGCGAGTGGGTCAAGAAAGGCCAGCGCGACCTTCCCGGCCTCGTCGCCCTCAGCCAGGAAATCCGCGAGACCGGCGGCGCCGTCACCGACAGCCGCGTCGCCTTCATCGCCGCCCAAGCTCTCAAGAACCAGGCCAACACCCAGAACTACGAAAACGCCCTCGCCGACGTCTGCCGCAAGTACCCCGGCGCCCCCGAAGCCGCCAGCGCCGCCGAAATCCTGGCCGGACTCCGCCGCCGCCGCGCCGAAATCGCCCTCGCCCGCGGCGCCGAAGAAGAAGGCCGCCGCCTCGTCGAATCCATCGCCCGCGACCTCCCGGACACCGCGGACGGCAAGTGGGCCAAAGAACAAGCCGCCATCTACCAGCAAATCCCAGCCGGCATGGTCTTCATCCAGGGCGGACGCCTCGCCATGGGCCTCCCCGTCGAACGCGCCGCGGAAATCGCCCAGAAGCTCGGCATGCCCAGCGCCATCGCCGACCTCCTCATGCTCCCCCTCACCCCCCAGAACACCGTCACCATCGAGCCCTTCGCCCTCGACCGCACCGAAGTCACCAACTCCGCCTACGAGAAATTCATCCGCGAAGCCAGAACCCCCGACGGCGCCCCCTACCCCCCGCCCCCCAGCCCTCAGTGGCAAGGCACGCGCGTCAAGCCCGGCTTCGAGCGCCATCCCGTCAGCCACGTCAACTTCGCCCAAGCCCAAGCCTACGCCAAATGGGCGGGCAAACGCCTGCCCACGGAAGCCGAATGGGAATGGGCCGCGCGCGGACCTCAAGCCTTCCTGTACCCCTGGGGCGACGAGTTCGTCGTCCGCAACGCCAACGTCTTCGGCTCCGGCCGCTCCACAGGCCCCGCCCCCGTCAGCGCCTGCGAAACCGACGTCAGCCCCTTCGGCGTCATGGACATGGCCGGCAACGTCCGCGAATGGACCGACACCCGCTTCGCCCCCTACCCGGGCAGCAAAGCCCTCTCCACTCTCTTCCGCGCCGGCGACCGCGTCGTCCGCGGCGGCTCCTACCGCCTCGACGAAAACGGCCCCCGCTGGGTCCCCATGGACTGCTCCGCCGTCATGCGCCTCGGCGTAGACGCCCTCGCACGCCCCCGCGACCTCGAAGCCATCGGCTTCCGCTGCGCCAAATCCGTCAACCCCTCGCTCCCCCAGCCCGCGGCCGAAAGGAAAGGCCCATGATCCGCGTCGCCGTCGTCTACCACTCCGAAACCGGCAACACCGAACACATGGCCCGGCTCATCGCCGCCGGCGCCCAATCCATCCCAGGCGTCGAAGCCAAAACCATGTCCATCGACAACGTCGACACCCCCTTCATCGAGTCCGCCCATGCCGTCATCTTCGGCTCCCCCACCTACGAAGGCAGCATGAGCTGGCAGATGAAACGCTTTATCGACGAATTCAAAGCCCCCCTCCGCGGCAAACTCGGCGGCGTCTTCGCCTCCCAGAACTGGCCCGGCGGCGGCGGCGCCAGCTTCGCCGAAATGACTCTCATCGCCGGACTCCTCGTCCGCGGCATGATGGTCTACTCCGGCGGCATCACCGAAGGCGTGCCCTTCCTCCACTTCGGCGCCGTCTCCGCCCGCGCCCCCAAAGACGAACTCTACGCCAAACGTTGCCACAAACTCGGCGAAAACATCGCCCGCCGCTGCGTCGAACTTTATGCCCCCAAGCAATCCTGACCTTTAACCTTTCCCCGCCAGGAGCCACCCATGAACGCAGGCATCCATCACCTCCGCAAACACGGCAGCCGCATCACCGCCGAAGGCGCCCACATGCTCCCCGCCGCTTCGCTCATGAAAGCCGCCGGCGTCATCCGCAACCTCAAAGACCTCCGCAAACCCTTTGTCACCATCATCAACTCCTGGACCAATCAGATCCCCGGCCACGCCCACCTCGACAAGATCGGCCAGGTTCTCCGCGAGGAACTCCTGAAGCTCGGCTTCAACGTCTGGCACACCAACGTCGGCGCCGCCATCTGTGACGGCATCGCCATGGGACACTTCGGCATGAAGTACTCTCTCGCTTCGCGCGAGATGATCACCGACCAGATCGAGTCCATCCTCGCCGCCCACCCCTGCGACGCCTGGATCGGCGTCGCCAGTTGCGACAAGATCGTCCCCGGCATGTTGAACGCCATGGTCCGCGTCAACATCCCCGCCGTCTTCCTCGGCGGCGGCCCCATGCTCGCCGGCAAAGGCGGAACCGACCTCATCAGCGTCTTTGAAGGCGTCGGCAAATACAGCGTTGGCAAAATGAGCGAAAAAGCCCTCTGCCAGCTCGCCGAAGTCGCCTGTCCGGGCTGCGGAAGCTGCGCGGGCATGTTCACCGCCAACAGCATGAACTGCCTGGCCGAAGCCATCGGCCTCGCCCTGCCCGGCAACGGAACCATCACCGCCGAGACCTGGGCCGACGCCAAAAAGACCGCCACCAAGCTCAACCCCGATCGCGTCGCGCTCACCCGCGCCGCCGCCAAAGCCGTCAAGTACTGCTTCAAGAACAACCTGCGCCCCCTCGACATCGTCACCCGCAAGTCCCTCGACAACGCCTTCGTCCTTGACATGGCCATGGGCGGCTCCAGCAACACCGTCCTCCACGGCCTCGCCCTCGCCTCCTCCGCCGGCATCCAATACGACCTCCACCGCCTCAACGATATCAGCGAAGCCACCCCCAACATCTGCAAAGTCTCCCCCAGCCGCCCGGAAGTCCACATGGAAGACATCCACCGCGTCGGCGGGGTCGGCGCCATCCTCAAAGAAATCGCCTCCACCGGCCACAAATGGCTCGACCTCGACACGCCCACCGTGGCCGGCAAACTCTCCGCCTACGCCCGCCGCTCGCCCAAACCCGACGGCGACATCATCCGCCCCGCCGCCAAAGCCTTCACCGCCAAAGGCGGCCTCGCCGTCCTCTTCGGCAACCTCGCCCCCAAAGGCGCCATCGTCAAGGTCGCCGGCGTCGACCCCGACATGATGGAATACGAAGGCAAAGCCGTGGTCTTCGAATCCCAGGAAGACGCCCTCCAAGGCGTCCTCGCCGGCAAAGTCAAAGACGGCGACGTCGTCGTCATCCGCTACGAAGGCCCCAAAGGCGGGCCGGGCATGCAGGAGATGCTCTCCCCCACCGCCGCCATCAAAGGCGCCGGCATCCGCGCCGCCCTCATCACCGACGGCCGCTTCTCCGGCGGCACCCGCGGCCTCTGCGTCGGCCACGCCAGCCCCGAAGCCGCGGCCCGCGGCCCCCTCGCCATCGTCAAACCCGGCGACCGCATCTACTTCAACGTCGCCAAGCGCCAGGTCCAGCTCAAAGTCCCCGCCGCCGAAATCAAACGCCGCTTCAAAGCCCTCCCCCCCTTCCAGCCCAAAGTCCAGCGCGGCTGGCTCGCCCGCTACCTCCACCACGTCACCAGCGCCCACACCGGAGCGGTGTTCGAAATCTGACCCAAACCCCAAGGGACAGAAGAGACCCCGCTCTTCTGTCCCTTCCTCATCTCCGCCCGCTCCGCACTACGAAAAGAACAGGGCTCCGCTCTTCGCGACACTTTTCGCGTCCGTCGCCGCCCAGCTCTGCTCTCGCCTTTGGTCTGCATCGGCGGCGGTTCCGCGGCGCCAGGTCCTCCGCGGTTCCCCCTGCCGTCCGTCGTTCTCCATTCACCGCCCCTGCCGCGCCAGCGTCACCGTCTCCCCGCTCTCGCCCACCATCACCATCACATCCCGGCTTGGGAAACGCACCCGAAAACGCTCCGCCGCCCCGTCCCTCGGCTGAATCACCAGCGCCCCATCCGCGAACCGCCACGCCGCCTCGTGGCGCTCCTCCCCGTCCGCCGTCCTCTGCACGTACGAACACCGGCCGTCCGTCCCGAACACCGCGTGCAGCTCCCCGTCCTCCGTGCGCAACACCCAGCTCCCTACAAGCTGACGCGCCTCCGCTTGACCCTGCTCCTCGGCCTGCGGCCGCGCGGCCTCCGTCTTCGCCTTCGCGTCCGGGGTCGCCCCCGCCCCCTGGCGCAGCAACCGCGCCGTGTTCCCCTCCGCGTCCGTCAAGTCCAGCGTATTCGCGTCCGCCAGCTTCGCCGCGAAGGTAATGCTCTCCTCCTGGCCCTCCGGCCGAATCACCAGCGTCCCGCCCCCGAACGTGTACGTCCCCTTTGCCGACTCCTGCCCTCCGTCCGCGCTCTTCACGGAATACGAGCATTTCCCATCGGCCCCAAACGCCGCCCGCACCTCCGCCTCGCCCTGCACGCACAGCCACGCCCCCACGATCCCCTGCGCCGCAGCCGCACGCGAGAACTTGAGCCGCTGCCCCCCCGCTTGCGAAAGCTCCAGGTTGTCCTTGCCCAGGGACTCAATCTTCTGCCGCAGTGGTTCGCCCCCCGCCTCGGGCGCGCACACCAGCTCCCCCTCCTCCACCCGCCACCTCCCCTTGGCCTCGTGCGCGGCGCCCGCTATCACCGTGGCGCTCTCATAGCGTCCGCCGGCAAGCAGCTTCAACGTGATCTCCACCGCCTGGCTCTTGTGGCGCCAATCGCCCTCCAGGTCACTCGCGGAGAATGCCTTCGCCGTCGCGGGCGGCGCCCCGCCCGCGTCCGACGCCGCTCCGGGCGCGGCCGTGGCCGGCCCCGCCGGCGGCGCGCCGCCCTCGGTCGTAAACGTCACCACCGTCACCGCCAGCGCCGCGTTCTCCGCAGCCGACCTGAACCCCTGCCGGCGATCCGAGTTCAGTTGCACCGCGTACGTCGTCCCAGGCTTCAACCGCCCAAGCCGCAGCTCAAATGTCCGGCTGTCCACCCACAGCGCCCCGGCGCCAGGGTCGGTCGGCGGGAACTCCCCCCGCCCCGACCGCATCAGCGTCCACTGGTTCTGCTTCATATCCTGGTCAAAGAACAACCGCAGCGCCCCCACGTCCACGGCCACCCCTTTGGCGCCGTTGGCCGGCTCGCAACGCGCTAGCTTCGGCGCCCCGGCCCAGCACACCACCGCAGCCGCCATCACGCCCGCCACACTCAGCATCATCCCAGCGCGCATTCACCACCTCCCGCGGCGCAGCGCCGCCAACCCGCCCCCCGCTCCGTCCAATCCTTCGGGCTCCCCCTACATCTCCCGCAACGCTCTCACCATCTCCACCACATTCTCCGGCGGCACATCCGGCTGAATGTTGTGCACCTGCGTAAACACAAACCCGCCCCCCTTGCCAAACACCCGCACGTTGTTCCGCACGTGCTGGCGCACCGCCTCGCGCGACCCCTTGTTCAACACCGTCTGCGTATCGCACCCGCCCCCCCAGAACACGATGTCCTTGCCGAACTCCCGCTTGAGCCGGTCCGGCTCCATTCCCCGCGCCGAAATCTGCACCGGGTTGATCGCCTGCACCCCCGCCTCGATCAAATCCGGGATGAAGTCGCTGATCGCCCCGCACGAATGCATTAGCAGCGCCCCGTTGAAGATGCGCCGCAGATGCCCGAACAGCCGCTTCTGATAGGGCTTGATGATCCGGCGATACGCCTCCATTGACAGCATCGGCCCGTTCTGCGTCCCCAGGTCATCGTTCACCAGAATTACGTCCAGATACGGCCCCAGCCATTTCACGTACGCGTCCGCGCGCTCGATATACGCCTGGCACAACGCCTCCATCAGCGCCTGCGCCAGCTCCGGTTCCGCCAGCATGTCGCACATGAAGGTGTCATACCCCCGCAGCAACTGGCCGGCCGCCA
>CAYYEE010000136.1:6579-9752 GCA_964470775.1 uncultured Planctomycetota bacterium
GCCAGCATGTCGCACATGAAGGTGTCATACCCCCGCAGCAACTGGCCGGCCGCCAGGAAGTGACAACACAGATTCCCCACCACCGCCCGGCCCGTCTCGCGCAGCGCCTTGGCCCGCCCTGCCCGCTCCTGCCACGACTCATCGGAAAACCCCGGCAGGTCGAATCCCGCGATGCACGGCAGCTCCGGCGAAATCTCATCCATGGACACGCTCGCCAGCGGCGGATCGCCCGGCTCGTAATAGACCCCCCCCGCCGGCATCCGCGCCGCCAGCCGCCCATCCGCCGCCCGCACCTCCCGGCTCCCGTCCGCCAGGAACTTCTCGTCCCACCCCTCCGGAACCTCGCACGGCCCACCGTCGCCCAGCGTCGACGCCTTCCAGCGCCTTGGCTCAAAGTGCAGCGCCACCGCGTCAATCTCAAACGCGTCCAACAGCGGCCGCTCGATGAGCGCCACTTGCTGATACGTGTCGAAAATGCGCGCCGTGCCCGGCAGGCCCAGATGCGCCCGCAGCCGGTTGTACGCTATCCCCGTCATCCCCGACGATTCCGTCGCGCCCAAATCCAGCGGCGTCCGGTCCGGCTCCTTGTGCGCCAAAGCCGCGCGCACCCGCTCCCTTGAAGTCATCATTCCATCCTCGTCCCTGGCCCGCTCTTCAAAGAATTACAAGCGCCTCGCTGCCGGTCCTTGCCGCCACGCCCCCCGCTCCAACTCTCTACTCCGCCGCAAAACGCCCTCCAGACACCTGATAATCTTACAATATGACTCCTCCCAACCGCCGTCAAGAGACCCCCTTCGGAGGCGTTTGCGCTGTGGCGGTTCGCCGGTCCAGCGGATCGCCGTCTCCCCAGGTTCGGCGCCGGCCGGCCGGCGCCCCGGCGCGGGGCCGGTTGCGGGCCGGGGCTATGTCACCGGCGCGCGTAGAGGAAGGCCTTGCGACGGTTGCGCCGGGGTCTATGGCGGCCGCGGGACCAGCCTCGGGCCGCCATCGGCCCATCCTGAAGCCCTGCGTGGGGCCAAGACCTTTTTGGCCTTCTATGAGCCACTTGCGGTTGCGTGCCTTGCGAACAGCGCCCATGGCTCCCTTCGGACGCGCGCTGAGAACCCCAAAGCGCGCGGCCCTGCCCACCTCCGCCGTCAGGCCCTGAGGCGCCCGATGAACCCGCGCCCCCGCTCACCGCTTGGTCAACTGCCCCTTGATCTCCTCCTTGGCCCCCCAGCTCTCGCCCTTCAGGTTCCCGTTGAAGTGGAACAGCGCCCGCGTGTGTTCGTCCAGCGCCAGCTCGCGGTCGCGCGAAGGCGGCGTGAAGTCGTCCGTGTAGCGCTGGTTGCTCGACACGCGCAACTCGTCATACGCCGTGCCCAGCTTGGGCGCCACGTTCAGCAGCAGCAGCGCGTTCGGCTCGTCCGCCGGCGTGTTCCCCCGCCACTGCCCGCCGCTGTACGCGGAGAACCGCCCCTCCTTGCCGTTCACGAACAACCGCGTCGAGGCGCACGTCATCATCTTCCCGCTCCGGAAGTCCACCACGTCCTTCGGCCCCCACACCCACGCGACGTGAACCCAATCGCCAGGCATGAACACCATCTGCCGATAGACCCGCATGCTAATCCGTCTCGACGGCCCGTCCGTCATGAAGTACCCGTAGAGCGAGTGCGTCAGGAACCACTGCTTCGAGTCGGGGTAATGGTAGCAGCTCAGCGTCCAGTCCTCCTTGCCCGTCAGCAGACGGACCAGCGTAAGGATGCGGTCTTCGGGCAGGTCAAAGCTGCTCCAACCTGGCTTGATGAAGAACTCGATGGTCCCCTGCTTGAATGGGAGATACGCCCCGCCGTCCGTCGCGCGCGCCGGCCCCGCGTCCAGGCGAAACGCCTTGTTCTCGCCAAGAAGCAGCGCCTGGTTGCCCGGCAGAGCGATCGCCCCCTCCACGAAATCCTTGTCCAGCTTCGGCGGCGGCGCCGGCCGATACGCGGGCTGCCGGCTCCACGGAATCTTGGGCTCAAAGTAGCTCGCCGGGTCGTTGGCCGCGAAAAACGGCGGCAGATTGCGCGACCCCACCAGCCGGTCCCGCGCCGGCTCAAACGACCAAAGCCCAGGCTTGTCCGAAGGCAGGTCCACCCAGCCGCTTACCTCCTTGTCGTTGGGCCACGGCTTCCCCTGCGGATCAAACAACCTGGCCGACCCCTCAAAAAACAACTGGCTGTCCGCCGACCCCTGCGGCACGCGGAAATACCACCGCGCCGCGGGCGCCATCGCCGGCGCCGGCTTCCAGTACTCCGGCGCGTGCAACACCAGCGGCAGCCGCTCGCGCCCCTGCGCCATCAGGAACCCATGCGACGGCGCGATGAACGCGTACTCACCGGCCGGCGCGTCCTTAGGCACGCGCGCCCGAACCACGCCCCCGCTCCGCTCCTCCACCCGGTTCAGGTCCATGCCCCACGCCCGGTCCTCCGACAGCGGCCTCACCACGAACCCGCCGGCTTCGCCCTGGCACGCCGAGCCTGACCCGCCCTCCGACGAGTACCGGATGTCCAGCGAAATCGCGCCCTCCCGCTCCTTGCGCGACACCACCTTGACCGGAAAACCGTAATCGTCGCACGCCACCCACGAAGCCAGCGGCTCGCGGTCCACGTTCGTCCGCACAATCACCTCCTGCGCAAAAGGAATCCCGTGCATCACGAACGCCGCGTCGTGCGCGCCGATGTTCCCGGACGCCGATCCTGTCACATGGCCTGTCTTCAGATCGAAGGCCGTGCACGCCTGCCGCAGCTGAATCAGCAAATGCTGCGGAATTGACGGGTCGCCCGTCTCGTCATAGAGGAACTGCCCGATCCGCCCCTGCGGGTTAAAGTAGAAGATCGGCCAAGTCCCCAGGAACTCGCCCCACCAGAACCGCGACAGCCTCATGGCCAGGTCATAGTACCGCCGCTGCCCCAGCGCCCGCCACGCGTCCAGAATGCACGCCACGTCCACCTGGGTCTTGTACGAACTCGAATTGTACGGCCGGTCCTTGGTCAGCCCCAGGTCCCCCTCCGCGTCCGTGAACAAGTCCGTGTTCGCCTCGATCAGCGCGCGGATGGCCGGGTCCCAGGTGAACGTGTACACCTGCGTCAACAGCCGCGTCGTCGCCAGAATGCGCCAATCCCGTTTTGCCCGCTGCGGCGACCACGCCTTCA
>CAYYEE010000137.1:0-9736 GCA_964470775.1 uncultured Planctomycetota bacterium
CGGCGGCCGACGAGTTTATTCTGCGCATGGGGGATTATTTCGGCGGACGGTTATACGGCGCCGGCGCTCTTGTTCGGCTCCGCGGCCACTTCCTTCCCGTCCATGACGATCTTCGCCATCTCGGCGGGCTTGTAGACGTAGAAGCACTGGCGGTCGTCCACACCGGCCACGTCCTTCAGGGCGGTCACGCGGTTGACGACACAGACCACGTTCTGGCCAGGCTCGAACGCCGCGGTCACTTCCTTCTTGATCTCATACCCCTCCGGCTGCGAAACCACGCTCAAGATATCCACGCCCGGCCGCTTCGCGTCCTTCACCGCCTCCGCCTTCCACGTCGCGAAGATTTCCGGCTTGCTGTGATACCCGCCCACGTTCTTGCCTTCCACGAACACCTGCGTGCCGTAGAAGAAGGGGTCAATCGCCCCGAACATCTTCCCGTCCTCGGAGAACATGTTCGTATTGGCCCACAACTTGGGCAGGATCTCCACCTTGGACTGCCCCGCGCCCGTGGTCACCTCGATCTTTTTCAGCGCGTTCTCTTCGCGGGTGATCGTAATCTCCGCCAACGCCTGCGACGCGCACACCGCCAGCGCCGCCAACACCGCCAGACTCGCCGTTCTCATCATTCTCTCCTTTCCCAGAACCTTGTCCCAGGCTGGCGCCCACTTCCCAGCCAGCCCTCGCGCGTCCCGAAGGGCATTGAAGCACATGGACGGGGAGAAGCGCAAGGGAATCGGGGGGCCGCATGTTTTCCAACCGCGGCTCTTGATCCGCGGTCAGCGGAAGCCGCGGGAACCTTTCGCCGCGGCGATCGCCACACCTTATTTCGCCGGCTCTCCCACTGGAAGCAGATACAGCGGTTCCACGCCCTTGGGCAGGGCCAGGGCTTGGTTGAGCTTGGCGTCGTCGAACGCGCCCACGGCCACGCCGCCCAGGCCCAGGGCCACGGCTTGCAGCAGCAGGTTCTGCGACGCGTGGCCGACCTCGATGAGCACGTAGCGCTGGGCGCGGGCGCCGTAGCGTCGGGCTGTGCGCGACGCGTCGGCCGCGATGATGAACACCGCCGGCGCCTGGCCCACGCAGGTCTGGTTCAGCGCCGCCTCCTGCAAGGCGGGGCGCACGTCGCCCTGGCGAGCCGCCTCCAGCGCGTGGCGGCCAGGGTCATAGCGCCACAGCCCCTTCGCGTCCGCCACGTAAAGCTCCAGGGGAAACGTCGCGCCCGCCGAAGGCGCGGCGCGAAAGCCGCGCGGGCTCGTCACGCCCTGCGCGGCCCAGCAGAGCTGGCCGATCTCGCCAGCCGTCAGCGCCCGCGCCGCGAAGCGCCGCACCGACCGCCGCGCCTCCAGCGCCGCTTCCAGGGTCATTCGCCCCTGCTTGTCCGCCGGCGGCAGAGCCGAATCGCCGCCGGCCGACGCCAGCGCGCCCGCCGCCACAGCCGCCGCCAGCCAGCCTGTTCTCGCGCTCATGGCCCGGCTCCTCTCCTTGTCTGCCTGCTCACGACGCCCGCTCGATCTCCTCGCGCGCGATGCGCGTCCAGATGTCGAAGCGCTCCGGCTTGTTCTCGCAAGTGTGCGTGTCTTTCAGGGTCATTTCCATGGGGCAGCCCTGCGCCGCGGCGATGGCCTCGCGGATGTGCTGCCGGATCGCCTTCGTGTTGAACTCGCCCACCAGCATGGCCGGTTGCGGCTTCCATGACAGGATGCAGCGGCGTTTGATCTTCTCCGCGCACCTGGCCACGTTGGCCCAGGGCGAGATGGAGACGCGGCGCAGATGCGGGATGTGTTCGAACACCAGGTCCAGCTTGGGCGTCAGGTCCTCGCAGCAGCCATACCCCGTCAGACCGAACGGCTCCAGCAGCCGGCCTTCGTACTGCATCACGAACTCCGCGTGCATGGCCGGCGACACCTGGGCCATCTCCTGCGATTCGCACCAGCCCCACAGGTCGCGCAGCCGCACATGCTGGCCGTCAAATCCCGGCGACGGCAGCTCATCCGTGTACCCTGTTCCGCCCGACGACACCTTGGCGTAGCGGTTGTTCAGCCCGAGCAGGTTCATCGCCTCAAGCTGGCGGATGCGGCTCCGGTGCGCGTTTTCCAGAAAGGACATGGCCTCGTGCAACATCTCCGGCTGCTCCACCATGTCCATCATCACTTCTTCCAGCCCGCGCAGCGCCGTGTATTGAGCCATGAGGCTGAAGCCAGTGCCGCCGCGGCCGGTGAGCTTGACGTCCAGAATGTCGCCGAAGAGGTCCTGGTTGCGCTGCAGGGCGGCCTGGCTTGCGGCCTCGTCGTGGCTGATCTGGGGGACGCGCAGCTTTTTCAGATCTTGGGCCGAGTGGATGACGGGCTTGAACTTCCAGGCGCCATGCTTTTCCGTGCTGGGCGTGCGTTGGGGCTCCAGACCCCAGCCCGTTTCGCGGATGGCCTTGGCCACGGGCCAGTCCGCCAGGACAGGCATGTCGTCGCAGAAATGCTCGGCCGCGTAGATGCGCCGGCGCAGCGCCGCTTCCATGTCGCGCGTCTCGGGCGTGTGGCAGGCCAGCGACTCCGGAGGCAGCAGCTCGCGCCACGACCCCTCGGGCCAGATCATCAGCATGGGCCGGCCTGGTTGCAGCGCGTTGTGACGCTTCCAGCGGTTCAGCCGTTCCGTCATCTCCGGCTGGGCGGCCAGTTCGGCGACGCGCCGGGCAAGATCGCGCAGAACCGTCCGGTCCTGCTCGGGCAGGGGGCTGTGTGGGGGGTCGGACATCGTTGAGGCCTTTCTTCGCTTGTCTTGGATCAGAAAGCGGCGTTGCGGCGGCGGCCCGCGGGCGCAAGCGCCCGCATCGCGCCACACGCGCGCTTTCGCTACAGCTCCACTTCGCGCCGCGTCTTGGCCGACAGGATCGCCGCTTCCGCCATTCTCGTGGCGGCCAGACCGTCGGCGGCCGTGACGCGCGGCTGGCGGGCGCCCGCGCGCTGGCGCAGGAAGTCGTCGATCTGCCAGCGGTAGAGGTTGTCGCGCAGCAGCATCGTGGGCATGCTCTGCTGTTGCTCAAAGCGCCAGGTGTCGCCGTGGGGGAAGGCGCGGATCTCGCCGCTGTCGAAGTCCGCCGTCATCTCGCCGCGGTCGCCATAGAGCTCCAGCACGCGGCGCTGCGGGTGTTGCAGGTAGTCCATGTGCACGTGCACCAGGGCGCCGCTCTTCATGCGCAGGTTGATGAGGTAGATGTTCTCCGCGGGCAGCAGCTCCGGCTTGCCCAGCCGGGCCGACATGGCCGACACCGACGCCGTCTCGCCGAACAGCCAGCGCACGTAGTCGAACTCATGGGTGTAATCGTGGACCAGCGCCCCAGGCTCGTTCATGCGATAGGGCGTGCGCGCCAGGATCAGCGTGCGGTACGCGCCCACCACGGCCGTGCCGCCGCAGAGCTGGCCGATCTCTCCGGCCTGGATCCTGCGGACCAGCTCTTCCAGCAGGGGGTGGTAGCGCAGCATGTAGCCCACCTGGACCATGCGGCCCAGCCGCTCCGCCTCGGCCATCAGCCGTTTGGCCGCGTCCACGCTGTCGGAGATGGGCTTTTCCACCAGCACGTCCGCGCCAGCCCCGATGGCGGCCAGGGCCATGGGCACGTGGAGGGAGTTGGGCGTGGCCAGGAACACCGCTTCCGGCTTTTCGGCCAGCGCCTTTTCGTAATCGGCAAAGACCTTCTCGTGACGCGGCGCCTCGCGTTGGGCGTTGGCCCGCCGCGCCTCGTCAGGATCGCACAGCCACAGCCGCACGTCGGGCCGCTCGGCCAGCAGCCGCGCGTGGCGCGCGCCGATAGACCCCAGCCCCGCCACCAGCACAACCGTCGCTTTTGACTCACAAGCCATGGCGTTCTGATTCCTTTCCTCAAGAAGGCTCCGCGGGGTTCTCCCCGCGTCCATCCGGTTTCAGCAGCAGCATCACCACGATCGGCACGAGCAGGAACACAACCCCTGTGACCAGAAACGGCACGCGCAGCCCCGCCTCGCCCGGAATATGCGCCGCGATGCAGCCGCCCGCCAGCGGTCCGGCCGTCATGCCCAGCGACCGCACCGACTGCGCCACGCCGAACGCCTTGCCGATGTTCTGCGCCGGCACGGCGCGCCGCACCAGAGCCGTGGCGCTGGGAATGAGGCCCGCCGTGGCCAGCCCCAGCAGAAAGCGCAGCGCAAACACCTGGCCCACGTTCTGCGCCGCCGCGTGCAGCAGCAGAATCACCGCCGCGGCCAGCGAACACACGATGAGCAGCTTGCGATGGCCCACGCGGTCGCTCATCCGGCCCAGCCAGCCCGTGGACACCACGCCCGCCACCGCGTTCACGGTGAAGATGGCGCCCGTGATGCTCGCCGCCTTTTCCCCCGTGCCGCGCAGAGACTCGACAAGCAGCGGAAAGATGGGCATGGCGATGCTCGTGGCGAACTGCACCTGAAACATGGCGATGAGCGCCACGCTGAACCCGGCCAGCGCAAAAAGCCCTGTCCACGACGCCAGGCCGCCCTTGTGCGCTCCGGGCGGCGCCGGCGGCGCCGACGTGAAGAACTTCACCAGCGCGCCCGCGCCCAACAGCAGCCCCGCCCCCACCCAGAACGCCACCCGGAAGTTGAACCAGTCCGCCAGCAACCCGCCCAGCGTGGGCCCGAACACCCGGCCCGCGTGCGCGGCCGCGTGGATCAGGCCCATCGCGTATCCCATCCGCGCCGCCGGCGTCACGCTGGCCACCAGCGCCGTGTTGGCCGCGATGACCCCCGACAGCGCGCCCTGAGCCAGCCGCAGCGCCATCAACTGGCCCGGACTCCGCGCGAATCCCATCAGCGCCAGCATCAACGATGCCCCGAACATCGCCCGCATCGCCATCAGCTTGCGGCCGTGCCGGTCCGCCACGCTGCCCCAGATCGGCGCGAAGATCGCCATGGTGAAACTCGACGCCCCGCTCACCAGGCCCGCCCACTGCCGCAGGTCCGCCGCGTTCGTCACGCCCATGCTGCGGATATAGAGCGGCATGAACGGAAACACGAACGAAAACCCCGTGCCGCAGAAGAACTGCGCCACCGTGGACGCGTAGAGCGTGCGTTTCCAGTTGCGTTCCCCGAACTCTTCCATAAGGCCGCCATTATAGGCGCGCGCGCCCTGGCGCGGAAGCGGCGCCCAAGCCGCAGCGCGCCGCCGCGGCGACGAGCTCCCCCAATGTCTTGCGCTGGGAACGGCGAATCTCCATGCAAACGCGGACCACCCAAGCTATAATGCTTCCGCAAGGCATGGCTTGATCCCTCCGATAAACCCTTGTGTCCAGAAAAAAGAGATTATCGGATACTCGGCCATGCCTTGCTTCTTTCCGGATGCAAACTGGGGATGGGTCAGGACTTCGGCGGGTTGACACCGCGGCGCTCTGGCCCCTATACTGCCTTTAGAACAGACAACTCAAGCCGGCGAGGAGTGGCGACATGCCTGTGTGGGAATACAAGACGATTTCGCGCGAAGAGGACCAACTCCTCAACGACGAACAACTGAACAAGCTGGGCGCCTATGGCCTGGAACTCGTGGGCATTTTGCCCATCGCGCGCCAGGAGACGGTGGTCGGCCGCACGCAGACCCGCCACACCATCCACTACTTCTTCAAGCGCCCCAAGGCGGAAGGCGGCGGCGCCGCGCAGTAGGGCGCCATCGCCAGCCCGCCCGTCCAACCGCCTCTCACTTCAGCGGCAACACCACGCCCGCCCCATACTTGTTCGCCGCCTTGGCGTACTCCGCCTTCGCCTCGGGCATCAGCTTCTTCAACTCCGCAATGCGCTTCTCGTCCGCCGGGTGCGTGGACAGCAGATCAAAGCCGCTCGGCTTGCCCCGCGCCACCATGTCCTGCCAGAACCGCACCGCCTCTTCCGGATCATACCCCGCCTTCGCCATCAGGATCAGGCCGATGTGATCGGCCTCGTACTCCTGTTTCCGGCTGTAGGGCAGCAACACGGCCACGTTCGTGCCCACGCCGTACAGGCCCAGCATTGCCTCCCGGGTCTCGGGCTTGGCGTCCTTCATGCCGTACTTGAGCACTTCCAGCCCCACACCCGCGACGATCTGCTGCGACATGCGCTCCGCCCCGTGCCGCGCAATGGCATGGCCCACCTCATGCGCCATCACCGCCGCCATGCCCGCCTCGTTCTTCAGATACGGCAGGATCCCCGTGTAGAACGCAATCTTGCCCCCAGGCAGCGCCCAGGCGTTCACCTGATCCGACGCGATCAGCCGGAACTCCCATTGGAAAGAGGGCTGGTTGGCCACGCCCGCGATGCGCAACCCCACCCGCCGCAGAACCGCCGCGGAGCCGTGGTTGGGGACCTCTTTCTCTTTGGAGAGCACTTCCTTGTAGGCGTCGGCGCCCAGCTGCATCTCTTGAGCGGAGGAGACGAGCATCAACTGCCGCCGGCCGGTAAGCGGGGCCGTCACGCATCCGGCCAGAAGGATCGCGGCCAGGATAAGAACGCAGAACGCCGTTTTGCGCGCGACCACGCTGCTCATGGACGCCATCGCTGTCCCTCCGCGGGCAGCCGCGAGAGCGCGTCCCCTCGCTGGGACAAGGCCCCCCGGCCTTGCCCCATTATAACCCCTTCCGCCGCCCGCCGACAGCCCCAACGCAGACGGGGCGGCCCAAAGGCCGCCCCGCGCGAGCCGCCGCCAAAACCGGTTAACGCTGCACGCGACCGCTTCCGCCGCCTTTGATCAGCGCCTCCACCTCGGCCACGGAGACCATGTTCGCGTCGCCCAGAATCGTGTGCTTCAAGCAGCTCGCCGCCACGGCGAAGTCAATCGTCTCCTGGCCCGGCTTCCCATGGAGGAGCTGGTAGATGATCCCCGCCGCGAACGAGTCGCCCCCGCCCACGCGGTCCACGATATGCGTAATGTCGTAGTTGGGCCCCGTGAACATCTTGCCGCTGGCCTTCTCAAAGAACACCCCGCTCCACGTATTGTGCGACGCGCTGATCGACCCGCGCAGCGTGATGGCCACATGCGACAAGCTCGGAAACTTTTCCACCAGCTTCTCGCACACAAAGCGGTAATCCTCGGCGTTCACCTTCCCGCCCTCGACGTCCGCGTGCGGCGCCTTGATGCCGAACACCTTGTCCGCGTCTTCCTCGTTGCCGATGGCCACGTCCGCGTGCTTTACCAGCTCCGGCATCACCTCGCCCGCGGTTTTGCCGTACTTCCACAGGTTCTTGCGGTAGTTCAGGTCAACGGACACCTTGAGCCCCGCCGCCTTGGCCTTGCGGCACGACTCGATCGCCGAATCCGCCGCGCACTGGCTGATGGCCGGCGTAATGCCCGTAATGTGGAACCACTCCGCGCCCGCGAACGCCGCGTCCCACTTGAAATCGCCCGGCTTGGCCGTGGCGATGGACGCGCCCGCGCGGTCGTAGATCACCTTGCTCGCGCGCTGCACCGCGCCGTTCTCGCAAAAGTAGATGCCCAGCCGGTCGCCCTGGCGGATGATGTGGCGCGTGTCCACCCCGAACTGCCGGAGCGAATTGCGGCACGCGTCGCCGATCTCGTTCTTCGGCAGGGCGGTGACATACGCCACGTCCACGCCGAACTGCGCCAGCGACACCGCCACGTTGGCCTCGCCGCCGCCATAGATGGCGTCGAAACTCGTGGCCTGCGTAAAGCGCAAGAAGCCCGGCGGCGACAGCCGCAGCATGATCTCCCCAAAGGTGACAACCCGAGCCATGGCCGTATCCTCCTACAATGTCGCGCGTCAGAAATCGCGAGAATCCTGACCGCCCTCCGGTTAGGCGCAGGGGCGTATGATATCAGGAACCCACCAGCGCGGCCAGCGCGGCCGGGGGGCGCCCCCCCGCCGGCTCGCCGGCCCCATCCTTCCGTCCCGTTGCCCGGCCCGCGCGCCGCCTCGACAACCCAGCCCCGTTATGCAAAACTGGCTGGCCGTCAAACGGCCATCCCCAGCCTCCGCACAGTCAGCGCCTTCATGACCCATCGTTCGTTCCACATCGTATCGCTCGGCTGCAAGGTGAACCAATACGACGGCCAGGCCCTGCGCGAACGCCTGCTGGCGCTGGGCCTTGCCGAGGCCCCGCTGTCCGCGCGGCCGGACGTGGTCGTGGTCAACACCTGCGCCGTCACCTCGCGCGCGGACGAGAAGTGCCGCCAGCGCGTGCGCGCCGCGGTCAAGGCCAGCCCAGGCGCCCTGGTCATCGTCACCGGCTGCGGCGCGGCCGTCGCGCCCGAGCGTTTCCGCGCCATTCCCGGCGTCAGCCTGATCCTGGCCAAGGAGGACCTCTCCAGCATCGGCGAGGTCCTCGACGGCCGCCCGGCCTGCCGCGGCGGCGCGTGGGACCTGACCGTCAGCGACTTCGGCGAGCGCGACCGCGCCTTCCTCAAGATTCAGGACGGCTGCGACGCGTTCTGCTCCTACTGCATCGTGCCCTACGCCCGCGGCAAGCCCCGCAGCCGTCCGCTGGCCGACATCGGCGACGAGGCGCGCCGCCTGGCCGATCGCGGCTTCGCGGAGATCGTCCTGACAGGCGTTCACCTCGGCCTCTATGGGCAAGACCTGGCCGGCGCCACGCTGGTCCAGGCCGTGCGGCAGGTTCTTGCGGCGCGCTCCGTGGCCCGCGTGCGGATCAGCTCCATCGAGGTCATGGAGGTCACGGACGATCTCCTGGCGCTCATGGCCAGCGAGGAGCGGCTCTGCCCCCATCTGCACCTGCCCCTGCAAAGCGGCGACAACGAGGTTCTGCGCGCCATGAACCGGCGCTACACCGCCGCCGACTTCCTGCGCGTGGTGGACAAGGCGCGCCGCGCCCTGGACCGGCCGGCCATCACCACGGACGTGCTCGTCGCTTTCCCGGGCGAGACGGACGCCCAGGCCGCCAACACCCTGCGCGTCTGCGAGCAGGCGGCCTTCTCGCGGATGCACGTCTTCCGCTACAGCCGCCGGCCAGGCACGGCCGCCGCGCGTCTGCCGCTTGTGAACGGGCAAGCCGCGGCCGAACGGGAGGCCGCCGCCATCGCCCTGGCCCGCGACCTGGCGCTGCGCCACCGCCGGTCCTTCGTGGGCCAGACCGTGGCGCCGCTGACCGAATCGCGCCGCGACAAAGCCACGGGCATGCTCACCGGCTTCACCGAGCGCTACGCGCCCGTGCTCTTCCAAGGCCCGGACACCCTCATGGGCCGCATCGCGCGCGTGCGCGCCGTCGAAGCCGGAGACGAAGCGATCTTGGGCGAACGGATCGCCCCCGCTCCATAGCGCCGCCTCCCTGCGCCTTTGCGCCGCTCCTGGCCGCGGACGCGAACAAGGAACCCCAACCCATGAAGATCGTGACGTTCGGCGACTCCACCACGGCGCCCCGCGGCAAGCTCAAGACCTACAGTGATTGCCTGCGCGAAGACCTGTCCGCCAAGGGCGTGGCCGTGGAGGTCGTCAACGCGGGCATTGGCGGCAACACCACGCGCATGGCCCTGGCGCGGTTCCAGACCGACGTGCTCGACCGCAAGCCAGACTTGGTGGTCATCCAGTTCGGCATCAACGACTCTTGCGTCGACGTCTGGCGCAAACCGCCCGCCACCGGGCCGCGCGTGCCCAGGGACGAGTATGTCAAGAACCTGGAGAAGATGGCCGCCACGCTGCAAGAGCGCGGCTGCCGCGTCATCCTCATGACCCCCAACCTCTTGCGCTGGACACCCCGGCTCAAGACCCTCTACGGCCAGCCGCCCTACGACCCCG
>CAYYEE010000138.1:0-9667 GCA_964470775.1 uncultured Planctomycetota bacterium
CATGACCTCCCCCCTCCCCCCTCTTCACCAACAGGACATCTTTGTCAGCGAGACATTGGGCTATCACACTTTCCGCATCCCGTCGCTTCTGGTCACGCGCTCGGGGGTGTTGCTGGCCTTCTGCGAGGGCCGCGTGGGCGGCATGTCCGACACGGGCGAGATTCACATGTGCATGAGGCGCAGCCCAGACCTGGGCGAGACGTGGGAGCCGATGCGCGTGATTGCCCGCGACGGCGCGAACACGATGGGCAACCCCTGTCCCGTGCAAGACCGAGACACCGGGGATATCTGGATGCTGATGACCCACAACCTGGGCGAGGACCGCGAGACGCAGATCGTGGAGCGAACCTCCAAGGGCACGCGCACGGCGTGGGTGATGAAGAGCGGGGACGACGGCGCCACGTGGACAACGCCGCGGGATATCACCGCCGGCGTCAAGGCGCCGGATTGGACATGGTACGCCACGGGTCCGGGCGTGGGGATTCAGCTCGCCTCGGGCCGCCTTCTGATCCCTTGCGACCACATGGTGGCCGTCTCCAAGGTGGCGGGCGCGCACGCGGTGTTCAGCGACGACCACGGCCGCACGTGGCGGCGCGGGGCGGCCATCCAGCCCGGGGTCAACGAGTGCCAGGCCGTGGAGCTGAAGGACGGGTCGGTGATGATGAACATGCGCAACCATCGCGGCGCGGAGCGGACGGTCTACACGCGCGCCGTGGCCATCAGCCGCGACGGAGGCGAGACATGGGGGCCGGTCTCGTTCGCGCCGGAACTGGTGGAGCCCCGCTGCCAGGCCAGCATCTGCCGGTGGACCCCTGGCCCCGGCGGCTTGCTCTTCGCCAACCCGGCCAGCGCAACGCGCGACCACATGACCGTGAAGATGAGCCGCGACGAGGGCAAGACGTGGCCCGTGGCGCGCGCGCTGCACGAGGGGCCCGCGGCCTACTCCTGCCTGGCCGCCCTGCCCGACGGGCGCGCCGCGTGCCTCTACGAGGCGTGGGACGGCGAACGCCGCTACGCGCGCATTACGCTGGCGCGCTTCACGCAGGCGTGGATGGAGGGCGGCGACGCGTAGCCTGTTTCCGGGGAAGCGTTGCGATCCCGCCTTGGGCGGGCTTGCGCTACATGTCCCGGAAGCGCTCTATTGCGGAAGAGCGATCACCTGCGTCTTGCCGTCCGCGCGGGGGATGCGCACGGTGCGGCCGCCGGCCTGGATGACCACAGGCGCCGTATTGTCGTCAAAGTCCGTGCGCCGCACCAGCAGCCGGCCGTCCAGGCTGAGGGCGGAGACGACGGGCCCCGGCGTCTTGGGCACGTCCCAGCAGATGGGCTTGCCCAGGTCCAGGAAGTCCTTGAACTCCAGCGATGCGGCGTAAACCTCTTGAACCAGGCGCGTCTCCTTGGCGGTCTCTTCGGGCATGCACCACATCGCCAGGCCGTCGTGTCCGCGCAGCAGCATGTGCCACAGCAGGTCCTGGTACTTGGCCTCGCTGAGCTGGGGCACGGGCGCGGCGTCCTTGGGCGGCGCCGTGGTGTGCCAGTGGACAAAGGTGATGACCGGCAGGCCGGCCGGCGCGTTCTGTCCGGCGTTGGTGGCCACCAGCAGCATGTTGTAGAACCAGCGGTAGTCGTCGCTCTTGAAGTCGTACCAGTTGAACGTGCGATACCAGGTGTAGACCACGGGCATGGCGAAGGTGTACTCCGTGGCCGCGAAGTCGCGCGTCCAAGGCCGGTACGGAGCGCGATGGTCGAGCTGGACCGGAACGGGCGGCTTGGCGTCTTCCTCGAAATAGTCGTACCAGTAGCGCCAGCCGTTATTGGGGTACTCGGCGTAGTTGCCCACCAGGGCCTTGGGGTAGTGAGCCAGCACGACGCGGGCGTAGCACTCGCGCTGCATGTCGTGGCGCACTTTGCGGCAGGCGGCCTGGAACGCGGCGAAGTTCTCGATGTTAGGAATATTCTTGCGGCAGCGGGCGCAGCGCTTGGCCTGGTTCCACGCGTCGTTCCACTCGATGGGGCCGTCGAGCTCCCAGTCGGCGATGACGATGTCCAGCGGCGCGGCGTTCTCCTTGCAGGCTTGGACAAAGAACTCCACCTGCTCGCGGATGGCCATGAAGCGATAGGTGACGGAGAACGGGCAGCCCAGCTTGACGCGCCCTCCGAAGGAGGTGTCGAAGAATTTCTCGCCCTTGGCGTCCACGTGCGCGGTCTGTTCGTCGCCGTTGAAGAATTGATGCATGACGCTGGTGGAGTTCACCACCACGGGCAGGCCGAGCTTCTTGTGCAGAGCCGCGGCTTTCAGAAAGGCGGCCAGGCTCTTCTCCTTGTCGCGGACGTTCCAGCCCCACACCGTGGCGATGCCGCGGTCCGCCAGCTTGCGGAGCACGTCCTCCAGTTCGGCGTCGGTTTGGGCCTGGATGTTCTGCAGGCCCCACACGATAAAGGGCAGGCGGTTCCCGCGCGGGAACTTGAGGGGCTGCGTCTCTTCGATGACGATGTGGGCCTTCTCGAGCGCGGTGAGGCGGCGGGGTTTGGCCTCTCCGGCCATGGCGGCCAGCGGCAGCGCCAGGGCCAGAGCCAGCGGCAGCGCGGTTCTCATGACGGTTCCTTTCATTTGCTCAGACCGGATCAGAGTTTCATGTCCTCGACGACCGCGAGGGCGAACGCGATGAACGCCTGGCGGCCCTTGCGGCGCATGTCCGCCGTGTTCAGGCCGAACCAGGGGAACTCGAACGTGCAGCCCGCCGCGCCGAATTTGTCGCGGCAGTAATTCTTCCAGCTTTTCCACTCATCCGGGCAGAAGGACGCCCGCATCTTTCGCAGGAACTCCAGCGAAGTCTCCACCATCCACCGCTTGAAATGCGCGTGGTCGTCGGGCATATGCTGGCGCACCAGCGCGGCGATCTGCTCCTCGTTGGCCAGCAGGCCGTCCATGAACTTGTGGGTCCAGTTGTGGATGTTCATGAACGCAATGGGCCGGATGCGGTCGTGGGCCGCCTTGAGCGCGGCGTGGGCCGCGTCGGGCTTGGTGACGACGCGGTTCATGTCCGCGCCGCGCTCCCAGGTCAGACGGCTCAGGCCATTGTACACGCCGTCCGGATTGGTCATGGGGCAGATGAAGATGTTGAACTTGGAGCGAATGAACGCGGCGAGCTCCTCGCCGGAGCGCAGGAACTCCACGATGCCCTCGACGCAGTAGTTGCCCGCGGTCTCGTAGGCGTGGTCGCGGGCCTGGAGAAAGAAGTTGCGCGCCTTGGGGTTTGGCGAAGGCAGGGAAATGAGGTAGAGCGGCCGCTTCTCGCGGCTGCGGCCCATGGTCTCGACGGCGACGCCCTGCGCCTTGAGGCTGTCCACGTAGGCCTTCACGGCGGCCACGTTGTATTCGGGATAGAGCGCCAGCTCCGTGACGCCCGGCGGCAGCGACAGGCGGTACTCCACGCGCGCGCCGCCGCGCCAGCCCGGGATCATGGTCCACTCGTTTTGCGACTCGTGGCGCGTGTAGCCCAGGTCGTGGTGCTCGGTGCGCTGGGGCGTTTCCCAGTCGGCCGTGACCTGAACAGCCGCGGGCCGCGAGCCGGTGTTGACGGCGCGCACGTAGAGCCGCGACCCGGCGCCTACCTTCTCCTCCGACTCGCCCTTGCTCCGGCGCACGCCCGGGAACAAGACGAAGCGGTTGCGGCCGGCCTTTTTGACGCCCTTGGCGAAATGCGGGCAACTGCCGTCAAATCCGACTTGGATGTCAACGCTCATGCTTTCTCCCATCGGGTGATGAAGCGCGCGGCGCGGCGCGCGGTGAACTCGACCACGGCGGCGTCTCCGCGCCGGATGTCGACCATCACTTCGCGCGCGTCGGTCTCGATGTCCTTCAGCCGCCAGCTCGCCGGATGCGCCAGAAAGAGACGGCGGCGTCGCAGCGCGAAATGGCGCACGTCCACGGTCAGACGGCCGCTGTTCCACTCCACGGCCTCGATCTCCACGGCGCCCTGAAGCAAGTGAACGTCGCTGCCCGCGAGTTGCGGCCGGCGCAGGTCGCGCCGCAGGGCCAGCGCGCGGCAGGCGTGGGGCGCCACGTCGCGCACGTCCAGGCCGCCAACGAAACGGCCCAGATACTCGCGCCGCCAGAAGTCCACGGCGTGCCACGCGCCCGGGCCGGCCAGCCTGGCCAGCGGCAGGCGGAAGTCGCGGTGTTCGTCGCTCCAGTTGAAAACGCCCACCACAAGCCACGACTCGAACGGCCGCTCCACGGCCATGGTGTAGACGCTGGGCTGGGCGCCGCCCTGGAACACGTCGAACGGCCGGCACACGGCGTCGGGCGCGTGGGGCAGCAGCCGCGCGGCCAGGTCCAGGCGCTCCGGACTGCGCCGCAGCGCGGGCAGGGGATCCGTCAGCAGCAGCGCGCCGCCGCCAAAGGCCGAGGCCGTGAGCTGGAAGAGAAGCTCGTTGTTGGGCAGAAGCTGGTCGGGGGCGCCGGGGTGCTCCCGCCGGCGGCTCACCACGTGCGAAGGGAAGTCGCGGAGGATGATGTTCTCGCGGTGGTTGCGCCAGAGCCGTCCGTGCAGAAAGCCGGAGAGCATGTCGTTCTTCATGTTCTCCTTGAGCGCGGGCCGGCCGGAGTGCGGGTCCTGCCAGAAGGGGTGGTTGTCCTGGGTGGTGCGCTGGATGTCCACGGCGCCGATGGACGGGCCGTAGACGCCTTCGCCTTCCACGATGACGTCCTGGCCGCACTCCTGGCGGATGACCTCCAGCGTGCGGCGGATCATCTGGACTGGGGTCTGGCCCGCGTTGTGGAACCGGCCGCCGCGGTAGTGGAACAAGCCCGGCCCGTCCAGCTTGAGAAGGCCGATCTTCCAGTCGCGGACCATGACGCGCACGACGCCGCGCATCCACTCCATGGCCTCGGGCACGGTGAAGTCCACCACGCGGCAGGGTCCCACGTTGGAGCCGGGCCGCTCCAGCGGCTTGCCGGTCTTTTCGTCCATCACCATCCACTCGGGCCTCCGGCGCGCCACGTCCGTCTTGACGTTGGTGATGTAGGGCGCGAACCAGACGCCCAGCTTGAGGCCCATGCGCCGCATCTGGGCCGACAGCCACTTCATGCCTGAGGGGAACTTGTCGCAGGGTTGCAGCCATTCGGAGGCGTGCTTGCACCACCCGCCGTCCACGATGACGTAGTCGAGCGGCCAGCCCTGGCGGCGCATCTCGGCCATGACCTTGGCCGAAGCCATGACGTCCGCCTCGCACTTCTCCTCGCGATAGAACTGCCAGTCGCTCCATCCGGTGACGGTCTTGGCGGGGACGCGCGCGCCGCCGGCGCGGGCCGCGGCCTGCGCCCATGTCTCTGTGAGGGTGTTGAAATCGGCCGACTCGGCCACCAAGAACGGCTCCAGCTCAAAACGCCCTCCCGGCGGCAGCGTGACGCCGTGGAGCCAGACTTCAACGGTCAGGCGGACGGCCTTGCCGCGGGTGTTGAAAACCAGGTAGCTCTCATGCTCCCGCCCCGTGACAAAACCGAGCAGGGCCCGGCGCTTGGACCCCTGCGCGGACCACACGGCCATTGTGTGGCTGACCAAGCGCCAGTCGTCGAAACAGGCAGGCTTCCATTGGCTGTGAGGCGGCGCCTTGCGGCCGGCTTCGAGGACGAAGAAGCCCGAGGGGTCGGACGGCATGTAGAACCCCTGGCGAAAAACCTCGACCGAAGGCGCGCCCAGACCGGCGGAGCAGACCTCCACGCGGCCCAGCGCAAGCGGCCGCGAGCCGGCGTTGACCAGAGCGACGCGATGGACGACGCCGCCCATCTCGCGGCGGACCGTGGCTTCGGCCTCAAGGCGCTCTCGGCGCGCGGCGTCGAGCGGCACGGGCCGAATAAGCAAGTCCAGCATTCACTTCTCCTTCAAGACTGGCGGTGCAACTTTCGCCGGCAGGCCGAACGCCTCCACGAAGCCGACAGGAGCATGAAACTACTCCGTGGCTCCTGTGGAGGCAAGGCGCCGAATCAAGACATCCAGAATCTTACCGGAGCAGGCATCGTCACGCCATTTGCGATCTTGCCCAGGGCGGGCGTCACCCAGGCAGCGCTGAGTTGCGGAATCCGCTAAGGGGCGGTGGGGCCCAGTTGTGGACAAATGGGCACGCATTCTCGATCAGGTTCTGCGTGGCGCCGCGGGCGCCACAACGCCGTCAGGAAGGCGGGTGTCGCCCAGATCATCCATCTGCAGCGCGATGGATCCAAGGCGAAGCCTTGCCAAGTCAAGCAGACTCCCCAAGTGATCCTGCGGCGCAAGCGGGGAGGCCCGACGTAATAAATCGCTGCGAGATCATCATGTGCTGGAGCGCAAAGGACGAGGCCTTTGTGGCCGGTGCACCGGAACTTGCGGGGCGCATGGCGCACGACGAGACTTGCGAGGCCGCTCTTTTCAACGCTCGCGAGGCGATGCGGCTGTGGGTGGACACGGCCCGGGAGTTCGGGGACCCCGTCCCTGAGCCTGAGGGGCGGCTGGTGTTTGCGTGATCGGCTAGGGCGGCGGCTGAGTTACCACCCTTCCGCGCCGGGGGCGCCGGCTTTGATCTGTTCAAGGAGCTTCCAGCAGTAGAGCTGCATGCGGGGGAGGTGGAAGGGGCCTTTCCAGTAATTGCCTTTGACGGTGGAGCTGAGGGTTCCGTCGCGGTGAAGGTAGCCGAACCATTCGCCGTGCTGGCGGTCGGGGAAGTGGGCGTAGGACCAGTCGTGCACGCGTTTGTGCCACTCGAGGTACTGGGGCTTGCGGGTGAGGTGATAGGCGAGCAGCGTGGCGTAGATGGCTTCGTTGTGCGGCCACCAGAGTTTCATGTCGTGCTCGTAGGGTTCGGGCGGCTTGCCTTCGATGTCCACGAAGTAGAGGATGCCGCCGAAGGCTTTGTCCCAGCCGATGTCCAGGGACCCATCGAGGATGGTGAGGGCGTCCTGCAGGAGGGTTTTATCGCGGCGATGGCGGGCTTCTTCCATGAGGAACCAGGCGGTTTCGATGGCGTGGCCTGGGTTGCAGAGCCGGCCTTCGGGGCCGTCGAGGCGTTCGCCGTTGGGGCCGACGGTTTCGAGCAGGACGCGCTCGTCGCGGCGCAGGAAGTGGTGGGTCACCTCGAAGATGGCGCGGTCAATGACGTGTTGGTAGAGGGGGCTGTCGCCGGTGCGGCGGAGGACCTGCGTCGTGGCCAGCAGGATCATGGGCATGGCGTGGGATTTGGCGGGGCGGACGCCGGGCATGGTCTTGGGCGGCAACAGGCCGGGGGTGGTGTAGTACATGAGGGCGCGGCGGTAGACCTCTTCGGCTTTGTCGCGGAGGCGCCGGGATTCGGCGGGTTCGACGTCGGAGAGGGCTTGGGAGAGCTCGGCCAGGGCGATGATGACGAACATCTCGCTGAAGAGGTAGCGGCGCTTGATGAGTCCCCGGCCGTCGCGTGTGACGCGGAAGAAGCAGCGGCCGTCGGCGTCAAAGGCGTGTTTGAGGATGAAGTCAGCGCCGAAACGGGCGAGGTCGAGCCACTCCTGGCGCTTCTCCACGTCGTTGTAGAGCCGGGAGAGGAGCCAGGTGAAGCGGCCTTGGACCCAGACGGGTTTGTCGTGGCTGACGACGCTGCCGTCGGCGTCCAAGTAGGAGAGGAAGCCGCCGCATTCGCGGTCCGGGGAGTGGCGGGTCCAGAAGGGGATGGTGTCGTTGAGGAGGCCGTCGCGGTAGAGGGCGAGGAGTTCTTCGAGGCGCTGAGGGGTCATGGGGGGCTCCTGCCTTGGTGTTCTGGACATGCCGGACACGTCGGACGCGTCCGATTTGTCCGGCGGTCCCGATTCAGGATCAGATGTCGAGGTTCAGCAGTTTTTGGGCGTTTTTCCAGGCGATCTTTTCCCAGGCGTCGGCGGGGAGGAGTTCGTCCTGGCGCACCTTGTTGAACCAGGCGACGATGGGCATTTGCTGTCCGGGCCAGCAGAGGTCGGTGCCGAAGAGGAGGCGGTCCTGGAACTCGGTGAGGAAGGCGAGGCCGAAATCGGGGTCGCGGGTGATGGCGGTGTAGCCGCTGCCGGCGGAGAGGTCGCCGTAGAGGTTGGGGTATTGGCGCATGAGCTGGACGACGCGGCCAGGGGTGACTTTGCCGGTGGGGTACTTGCCGCGGTTCTCTTGGGTGCAGTCGGCGCTGATTTCGGCCCAGAAGGCTTGGGAATGGCCGAGAAGTCTGAGGTTGGGGCAGGTTTGGAGGACTTTTTCGAGGCGGGGGAGGCCGAGGTCGTCATAGCAGCCGTAGCATCCGCCGAGGGTGTGGCCGACGTGGAAGAGCAGGGGGAGGCCGATCTCTTCGACTTGCTTGAAGACGTTCATCTGCATGGGGTCGTCGAAGGGGAGGTTGGCGGTGTATTCGCCGACGCCTTTGCAGCCGGCTTGCTTGTAGAAGTCGAGCATGGGGAGGAAGTCGGTCTTGGGGCTGTTGCCGATCATGCGTGGGTCGAGGTTGCAGAAGGGGATGAAGCGGCCGGGGTGTTCGGCGGCGATGGCGAGGACTTCTTCGGGCTCGATGGGGTGGCGCTGGCACTCGGGGCTGACGAGGGGGAGGAGGACGGCCTGGGTGATGCCGTGGGCGTCGAAGACGCTGAGCATTTCGTCGGGGGTGACGAAGGTCCATTTGAGGGTGGGGCCGATGGCGCGGCGGCGGCAGGTGTGGGCATGGATGTCGATAAGCATGGAACGCCTTTCGTGCAGAAGGGACGAAGCGGCGTCTATGATGACGGGAGGGGGGGGCGGCGTCAAGGGGGCGGCGCCGCCGTGTTTCGGGGACACGTTGCGATTCCGCCGTTGGCGGGCTTCCGTAACATGTCCCCGCCGACGCGGTGTCTTTTTCAACGGGCCGTCAGGGAGCGGCCACGGTGAACTTGGCGGTGGCCGAGAGGCCTGTGACGGGGTCTGTGGCGGTAAGGGTCCAGGGGCCGGGGGGATCGTTGAGGGCGAGGGGGATTTCGGTGGCGAGGGTGGGGATCATGCTGAAGAGGTTCTGGCTGTAGACGGGGCGCTTTTTGTGGTCGGGAGCGGTGAGCTCGATGTGGAGGGCGCGGCCATAGTTGGGGAGCGCGCCGAGGCGGGCTTGGACGCGCAAGGTCTGGCCCGGGGCGAGTTGGGGCGTGGCGGTAAGGGTGGGGGCGGAGGGCTTTTCGGGGAGGAGGGCGTAGAGCTGGGCGCGGGCGGGGAGGAGGCCGGTCCTGACGTTGTCGGTTTCGCCGAGGTATTCGCCGGCGATGACGTCTATGAGGTGGGCGCGGCGGGGGAGGCGGATTTCGACTTCGCGGCCGGGGCGGACCGCGACGGTGTGGTCTTGGAGCAGGCCGACGAAGCGGGCGGCGCCGGCGTCGAACTGGGTGATTTCGAGGGCAAGGGCGCTCTGGCCGCGTTTGAGGACGGTGACTTCGGGTTGGAGGCCGCGGCGGGCGAGGAGGGCGGCCATCCAGTCGCGCATGGCTTGGCCGCGTTCGGTGGCGCGGTTGTCCACGTAGGGGGCGAAGGTGAAGTTGGCGACGCAGGCCTGGCCTTTGCCCACGGCGTGGACGAAGGCGGCCGGGCCGGCCGGGCCGGAGGCCAAGGGCTTGGCGCCAGCCACGGCGAGTTTGTCGCAGAGGAGGTTGATCTCCAGCGCAGGGACTTTGGCGAAATCGCCG
>CAYYEE010000139.1:0-9644 GCA_964470775.1 uncultured Planctomycetota bacterium
ATGCGCCGGGCACGCCGCCCTCCCCCACCACGGCCGCGCCGGTGGGGACGCGCTTGCGGCGGTAGGCGCGGAACAAGGCGCCCAGGGCGCGCGAGAGGACCCGCGGCGGCGCAGCCAGGGCTTGGGCGAGAGTACAGCCCAGCTCCGCCATCGGCTCGCTGTTCTGCCACGCGCCCGGCAGAAGCCGCTCCAGCGCGCAACGCTCAACTCCATTGAGACCTTCCGCGACTACCCCAAGGATGGCGTCGCCTGCGTGCGCCCCAGCGCGGCTATCCAATCGGCGCTGGCGTTCCACCACGCCCACGGCAAAGCCAGAGGCGCCTGTCTGAGCGTCGCGTTCGCGCGCGTCCACGCCAACGAAGGCGCAATCGGCCGCGCGGCAGGCCTCGGCCGCGCCGTCGGCCATGTCCTGCACAGTGCCCGGCGCCGCGCCCCCGGCGCCGGCGCACATCATGAAAAAGAGCGGCGATGCCCCGCTGCAGACCAGATCGTTGACGCAGTCGGCCACGAGAACCGCGCCCGCCGTGCGGCCCTGCCCCGCTTCCAGCGCGGAACGCAGCCAGGCGCCGGCCATGTGGGCCGAGGGCGCCAGCACTGGATCGCGCAACGGCCGGCCGAACACGCCGCCAGGATTCAGCCTGAGCAGCGACGCGCCCACCTCGGCGGGAATGACTCTTGGGCCGAAGGTTCGCCGCAGGCAGGCGGCAATCCCCGCGGCGCCAGGCGCAAAGGCGTCAGCGCCGCGGTCAGCGTCCGTGAAAACGAACGCGGCCATGTCACTTGGCCCCTTTCGCGGCGTCTGGCTTGCGGGCAAGCCGGGCCATCTCCCGGCTGATCTCCCACGCCCACTTGCCGCGCAGGTCATAGCGCTTGCACAAGCGCAGGCGGCGGCGGGCCTGGCGCGTTTGACCCGTGCGCGCTTGAATCGAGGCGAGATAGAGGTGGGCCTCCACGTCCGTGGGGTCGAGCTTCAGCGCCTGGAGCAATTCCCCGCAGGCGGTCTTGGCGTCCAGAGCGGCCCAGGCCGCCATGCCCGCGCGAAGTCGGCGCTCTTTGAGAGGCGAGCGCGCCCCGCGTCTCAAGCGCCAGAACCAGAAGGCCAAATCCGCGAAGGTGATGACATAGACCGCGGCGGCGCTGGCCGCGAGCAGCAGAAACGGCGTGTCGAGCACAGGCTCAGGCGCGAACGCCAGCCGGTAGGCCGCGCCGATCCAGCACGCGGCGAACAGGACACAGGCCGCCAGCCCTCGCAAAGGAAAGCCGGCGGCCGTGTGTCCCAGACCCGGCAACAACGCAGACAGAACTAGAACGGTCCAGCGCATAGGCACGACCCGCAAAGAACACTGTTCCGCGCGGATTCGCGCAGGCGATCACTTGCCCTTCCCGCCCGGAGCCGGATTCTTCTCGGCTGGCGCAGGGGCCGGAGCGGGCGCCTCCGGCTCCCTCTGCTCGCCGGCCGGGCCGCCAAAGGCTTGGGCGATTCCCATGACGCCCTTGGCCACGCTGCTGATCTCCGCCGTGGGCGCAAGCACGTCCCAGCAAACGGTCTCGCCCACGCGAGACGCGGACCAAGCAAGGCCAGGGCCATCGGCGAAAGTGACGCTGGGCACGGCCGCGCCAAAGGATTGCCGAGCGAACGTCAGCGCCCAATTGGCGATGCCCGTCAACGAAACAAAGCCGACGCAATGCGGATTCGCCGGCAGTTGCTTGACCAAGGCCTGGAACTTAGCCGACTTCTCGATCCCCGCCTCTTTGCCGTCCAACGCGGCCTGAAGAACGGGCAGCGAATCCGTGCCGCCGGCGATGACGACTTCCTTGCCCACGTAAGCCACATGCATGGGACCCAGGAACATGGTCGAGATCATCTGCATGACACCCATCATCTGCGCCACCTGGGGGTTGCTTTCCATGCCCTGCGGCGGCGAGAACTGGAAGTTCATCTCAAAGCGGTCCACGTCAAGGTTATTGTGCTTGACCGCGTTCTTCTGGTACTTCATGTCCATCACCACGCCCGCGGCCTTCTGCGCCTCGGCGAACTGCGCCATCAGCGGGCCGATCTGCTCGTAAAGCGCCCGCATGGCGGCCGGGTCCTTGACGAGGAAACTCTCCACGAAACGGAAGCCAGCGCCGGAGAGCCAAGCCATGGAGAAATCGGAGCCCATCTGACCCATCGCCACGTCAGCCAGTTTGACAATGGCGTCAACGGACTCCGGCTTCATGCCTTGGAGAGCGGTCGCCTCGCGCACAAAGGCCAGGTAGGCGTCCATGGCGGGCTTGAGGTCGCCGATCCGCATGGCGCAGCCGGCCAAGGCGCTGGCGGGCACGCGGCCCAGCAGCGCGGGCTGGCCCTTGGGGATGCTGTTCACATAGGCGGCCACGGCGCTGCCGGCCAAGGGCTTGAGGGTGGTCGTGACGCGCGCGCCAGCCCCGGTCAGCGTCACGCCAAGGCCGATGCACTCGAACTGCTTGCCCAGATTCTCCGCCATGGCGATCTCCAGCCCCAGCACTTTGGCGGCCGGCCCCATCTTCGCCGACTTGTCGGACGCCAGCAGGGCCTTGGCTTTGTTCATCGGGCTGTCGGGGCTGCTCAACATGGCGCCCAGCATCAAGACGGCGGACACCTGGCAGCCGCCGGAAATGGCCGGCTGCGCCTTGAAACCGCCAGCGTCGATGAAGTCGCAGGCCGCGGTCACCAGCGCCTCGCTCTGGCCCAAAGCCGCCATGCCGCCGGTCACGCCCATGGCGTGCATCACCTTAACCTTCTTGTTGAAGTCCTGGAAGTTCTGCTTCTGCTCCGGCGTTGCTTTCATAAAGGCTTCGTGGTCGAACTTGTTTTCCTCGGAGGAAAGGCTGGTGACCTTGCCCTTGACGCCTTCCTTCTTGAGGCCGGCGCCCTCGATGGCCGCCAGGAGCTTGGCGCCGGCGGCCTCGTCCTTGAGCGGCGCCACCAGCACCGCGCAGTGTTCCCCGAACGGCAAAAAGACCACAATGCGGACAGGCTTGGTCAGGTCAAACAGATCCGGCGTCACGCCGTCCGGAGCGCCGGAGAGCACCACCGAGGCCAAGTCGCCAGGCGCCTGTCCCACGCCCAGCGCGGTGATGAAATCATTGAGCCCTTTCTCGAGCGCGCTGACGGACGCGACCTCCACACACACGACAGCGCCCTTGGGCAGGCTCTTGGCGCCCACGACTACGCTCTCACCGCCCACGCTCCATCCCGCCAGACCGGCCACGACCATCAGGACCAGCAGTGTTCTCCGCATTTTGGAGACTCCTCTCAGTCTATCTCTCAGCTGCAGCCTTCGACGGACGCCGACCTGGCGCCGCGCGCCGAGTTGCTAGAGGTTAGCGCGCCTCAGGCCGGCGGTCAACTACGCAATGACGGCGAGGCCGCGGATATTTCGCGCCAACGGCGTTGCGCCAACCGCAAAGGGCAGGCCCGGACTGAGCGCCACCCGCAGGCCGGAGTTCTGTTTCAGACAAGACAATGAACGGCCCCGCTTGATCCCAAACTGGGAGGCATCCCTCTGCCCGGACGCATGTAGCCGCTCGGCACGGTCAACCCGTCAATCGAACGGACCCGCAGGTCCCAGCAGAAGACGGAGAAGACACAACCAATTATGGATAAATAAGTTGAGTGTTGTCTTGGTTCCGAATTCAAGGGGAATCTGATAGGCCGATTTTGTGAGAGACTTCTTCCGATCCGTTGCGTGTGAGAAAAGCCTTCGAACGGGCGAAAGAGGGCGGAAAAACCCGGAAGAATCTGGCATCCGCAAAGACCGCGCGGGGCGGGGCTGGAATGCAACAGAAAGGCCGGAAACCCCTGTTTCTAGGGCTTCCGGCCTTGTTACAAGCTTGGCTGAGGATCCAGGATTCGAACCTGGAACGCCTGATCCAGAGTCAGGTGTGTTACCGTTACACTAATCCTCAGCGGACAAAAGTCATATAGTATCACGCCTCGCCGCGGCCGTCAAGGCGGCGTCTCACCAACCACATCCACCCATGTCACCTGGCCGCGGAAGTAGAGCAAGGAAGCAGCGGTGACCTTCCACCCCGCCGCCTCCAAAGCCGCCGCGTACGCCTTCACCTGCGCGTGATAGCCCTGATGGTCCTCGCCCTGGCCGGGCTGGCTGTATTTGTAGTCCACAACCTCGGCCGCCTTGCGTCTGCTGTCGCGGACTACGACCAGGTCTATCGCGCCGCGCAGCCCCTCGGCCGCGCCCGGTGGAACGTGCAGAAACGCCTGCTCGCGCATCAGCCTCTCGGCCCCGCCGAGCATCCTTCGAAACCGCGCGTCGGCCAGCAGCCGCGCCAAGTCGCGCTCCGCGTCAGCCACGTCCTGGCCGCGCGGGTCAAAGCCGTGCGAACACGCTGCGCGGGCCAGGATGCCCCTGTCCACCTCGCCGCTTCCCAGGTCCGCCGCGGCCAGGTAATCGTGCAGCATGACGCCCAGGTTCACCCGGTTCTCACGCCGTTTGGCCGCGGCTTCGGCCTCGGCGTCGCCGCTCTTGGGCGCTTCGCCGTCCAAGGGGTCGGCCTTGCCCACAGCCTCGCGTTTGGCCGGCGCAAATCGGACGCGCCGGCCAGGCCAGCGCTCCAGCGCCCGCGTCTCCATGGTCTCCGGGGGCACTACGAACGCCGGCGTCTCGGGCGCCGAGTCCCAGTCCGCCGCCCGCGACGCCAGCTCCGCCGCATCCCAATCCTTCACGGCAAACCGCCCCGGATCGCTCAGTTCCAGCCACCGCGCCCAATTGGCCCAGCATGGCAATCCTTCGAGGTTCTTTGTTCGATTCCCCCCCAACACCATATCGCTCGACAGGACCAGCGCGTCACGCGCGCGGGTCAAGGCCACGTAGAAGAGCCGCCGCTCGTCCTCAAACAGCGCGCCGTCGCGCAGGCTGGCGCCGTAGTCATTGTTGGTCAGCGGAGGATCCATGTTATGATTCTCCGCGGCCTTGTGCAGCGCCATGCCCTGCGAATCCACCCTCTCGCCTTGATCCAGCGGCATCTTGGCCACGATGCCCCGATCGCGCGTGTACTCGGCGCCGTCCCAGCCGGTCCGATCGCGCACCGCCGAGCCCATGTTCGCCACAATCACGATGGGCGCTTGCAGGCCCTTGGCCTTGTGCACAGTCATCAACCGCACGGCGTCGGACGAGTCGCCATACACCGCCCCCTCTTCGTCCGCGACTTCGCCGGCCAGGCCGCGCTCGGCGCGATCCACCAGCTCTTCAAGGCCCTCGCCCGCGGCGAATCGTTCCTGCCACACCTCGCGCAAGCGGCCCAGATTAGCCAGCGCCGCCGCTCCGTCGGGCAGCGACGCATAGAGCGCCTTGAGCCCGGACCGGTCCACCCACTCGTCCAGCAGCCTTGCAGGCCGGCGCTTGCTCAATCCCGTGGACAGATCGTCCAACAGCGACACCAGCGATTCCCGGCCCTTGCGGCAGTCCCGCGCCCACCTCTGCCTGCCCGCCGCCAGTTCCGCCAGGCACACCCGCTCCTTCGCGCTCAACCACTTCGCCAGGTCCTCGTCCGAACACGCGAACACCGGACCTCGCAGCAGCGAAACCAGCGCTTCCGTGTCATCCGGCCTCAACAACGCGCGAAACGGCGCCACCGCGTCCAGGACCTCGGGCCGCTGCCACAGCCCTTGCCGGTCGGCCAGGATGCACGGAACGCCCAGCTTCCGCAGCGCCTGGTCCAGAATCGCCAGGAATTCCTTCTGCCGCGATAGCGCCATGAAATCGCGATAGCGGAACAAGGGCCGGCCGCCCGCCGTCACTGGCCGCTGGACCTTGCCAGCGCTGGACTTGGCGGCGGGGTCGTCTTCGTACACAGCCAGGCCTTCGGGCGGCGCCAGCTTGCCCGACACCAGACCGTGAATGAACGCGGCCACGGCCCGCGCCTCGGCCAGCCTGGCCGTGGCCGCTGGCATGCGCCCGCCTCCGCTCAACTCCAAGGCGTACGCCTCCGACTTCAGCCGCAAAATCGCGGGCCCACGCCGCATCTGCTCGACCACGGGCGCGACCTCGGCCGGTTCCAGCAGCCGCCGGCAGGGCGACGGATCCGGCGCGGGCGGCTTGCCGCTGGCCAGGCTGTGCGGGTCGCGGCACATGTCGCCCAGCGCTTGGTAGGCCGCGGCCAGACGCGGCAGCGCGCGCCAGTTGGCCCGCAGCTCATACAACGCGCCACGCTCCTTGAACTGATCCAGCGCCTGCCTGAACAGCCTCGGCTCCGCCGAACGCCAGCGGTAAATCGCCTGCTTGTCGTCGCCCACCATCACCAACCGGTCGCCAAAAGGCGCATCCTCCGCCGTCGCGCCCGACAGCCAAAACAACACCTCCAACTGCACAGGGTCCGTGTCTTGCGCTTCGTCGAGAAAGACGAAACGGAAGCGGTCCAGGATGCGCTCCCGGAAATGTCGGTCGCGCAGCAGGTTGCGCGCCAGCACCAGCGCCTCGGCGAAGTCCAGCCGCTGGCCGCGCAGCTTGGCATAGCGGTCCATCGTCCCCGCGATGGCGTCCATGAACACCCGGCCGAACTCATTCCACTCCGCCTCGCTTGGCCCGTCCCCGTCGTCGCAGGGACGGAAAGAATCCTTGGCCTTGGCGTGCAAGTCGTCTCGCGACAGACCGTCGGCCAGCGCGCGAAAGGCGAAATCGGCCAGCAGTCCGGGCAAGCCTTTCTGGAAGGCCGACGACCGTATCCCGAAGCGGAACAGCAGCCTCGCCAGCCCGCCTTCGCGGTCCAGCAGATTCATCTCGCGGTCCGCGGCCTGGGCCATCAACTCCTTGCTCGCCTCCTCGTCCAGGAACTCATTGCGCGCCCCGCCGCCCGCTTCCAGCGGCGCCTGCTGCACAATCAGGTTCGCCAGGCTGTGCAGCGTGCAGAAGGCAGCGCCCGGCAGCCGAGCGATCTGATCGGCCCAATAGGCCGCGTCGCGGCCCTCGGCCTCGGCTCGCGCCTGCTCCTGCCGCAAGCGCAGATAGGCGCGGCTCCACAGCTCGCCCGCCGCGTTGCGCGTGAAGGTGATGCACGCCACCTGATCCACGTGCAGACGCTTCGAGGCCTGGCGCTCCTCCTCGCCGCGCCGCCGCAGCAGCGCGGCCAGACTCTCCATCAGTTCGTGCGTTTTGCCTGACCCCGCGTCCGCGCTTACGCCCCGCGGCCAAGCCTCGCGACTGGCCTCGTCCAGCTCCATGACCCGCCCCGCCTTGGCGCTTGCCTTACTCTTCATGACTGGCCCCCCCGGCGTCATAGGCCCGCGCCAGCCAGGCCAGCGCCGCGAACGGCCCAGGCGACGCCGCGGGCCGGAAGTCGCCATGCGCGGAGAACGCCGACCACGGCGCGGCCAGCGCGTCGCGCAACACCGGCGCCTCCTCGGCCAGCGGCGGGAACTCCCGCTTGTTCTTCCCGCTGCCGGTCTTGAAGGGATAGCCCAGGCACTTCTTGTCGGTCTTGGCGCGCAGGAACTGGTACTTCATCCCCACCTCGACCTGAATCGCCTGCGGCGCGTCAAAGCGGACCCGCGCCTCGGGGCCGCCCGCCACACCCAGACGATCGGGCGGCAGACACGCCACGACAAACCGGTACAGCGGTCCCTGCAACCGCCGGCCCGCTCTGCGGAAGTCATCCTCGCCGAAGCCGTCCTCCCCGCTCGACATCTTGTAGTCCACCACCCACAACTCGTCCCCGTCCCGGGCCAGGCGGTCAATATAGCCCTCCAGCCGCCACGTCCGGCCCTCGCCCATGTCCAGAATAATGTTCGTGAGCGGCGCCTCCCAAAGGCACTCCATGCCGTGCCAAGGCGTTGCCGGCTCGAAAGCGCACATTCCCTCCAAAGCCTGTTTCAGCTCCCATTCCACCCGTCCGCGGCTGCGCTGACGCCCCACGTCAAGCCCCAGGCGATACGCCGCGTCCAGCATCTCCTTCATCGCCTTTTCAGGCACGGCCGGCTTCTTGGGTTTGGCCCACGCGGCGCCCTCCTTGCCTCCCACGGCCGCGCTCGCCAGCCGGTGCGCCAACGCGCCGCGCAACAGAGCCGAAAACTCGCCTCCTCCGCCCGCGCCAGCCGGCGCCACGCTCAGCACGTGGCCGTAGAGGTACTCCATCCGGTCCGTGTGGAAATTCTCCGCCGCGGTGGGCGAAATGTGATCCGGCTTCAGCCGCTTGGCCGTGTCCGGCGTCAGCCGGCCCGTCCACGCGTCCCACGGCGACCGGACAGCAGCTAGTTCTTCGCGCGCGCGGAAGTCGCCCTCGGCCTTGCCTGCGCGCCACAACCAAGCCCGCCTCGCCATGACCACGCCACGGCGGAAGGCCACCGTCTTATCGGCCGAACCCGGCCCGGCCTTGCCTTCCTGCCACCGGCGCCAAGCCTCGGCCGCGGCCGCGTCCGGGTTCGTCCCTGGCCCCTGGTCCATGTGATCGGCCAGGATGAACTCGCGCAGCGGCAGCCGCCCGGCGCACGGATCGTCGCCCAGCCCCGCCTGCGCCGCCTCGCGCCACAAATCCGCGTCCACGCCGAACAGCGCCGCCGTGTCCAGCACAGCCACGCTGTCCTGCTCGTCCCGCCGCGTCTCGCGATTGAAGGGCGTGGACAGGATAATCTCTTCTTCCACAGCCGCGGCCGCGTCTGCCCACAGCGCCGCGGCGCGCGCGCGGCGTTCGCTGGCGTCGCGCAACGGAGGCAGGCCCCGGCTCGCCAGGCGCCGGTTGATGCGCTCCGTCACCTCCGGCCCCAGCAGTTCCGGCCTCGCGCCCACGCCGGGGAAGGCGTCCAGCGTCAGCCCCGCCACCACCGCCTTGCGGAACCGCGCGCCCGCCATCTCGCGCAGGTCCAGCAGATACACCCCCTCGCGCTCCGGCCTGCGCAGATAGGTCTTCGTCTCCAGATAGGACGCCATCGTCTCGGCGAACGCCGGCAGCGGAACATCCGGCCCGAACGCCTCCACGCACAATCGCGCCCCGTCCTTGAGGAAGTCCGCCACGGACCGATCGGCCAGTTCGGCTGGCTGGGCAAACACGTGGCTCAGGTCCACCAGCAGACCCGCGAAGGTCTCACCCGGCCGCTGCGCCAGCGCCTCCAGCCGGCCGAGCAACCCAATCGCGCTCTTTTCCGGCGGACGCGCCAGAGCCGGATCATCCTCAGCGGGCCGATCCTTGGCCAGGCCTGTCATCAACCACAGCGCCCGGCGCGCGTCGCGCGCCAGTTCCGCCAGGGAGCCGGCTTCCCCGCCGCCATCAGCCTGCGCCCGCGCCTCCTCCGCGCACGCGCGCAGCCGCTCCGCCAAGGGCTGGTCCTCTTCATCGAAATAGCCGGCCCGCGCCAGCGTGTCGGCGATCCAGTCGTTGCGCGGCGACACCTCCGGCCACAGCGGACGCGACCACGGCGAACACAGAACGCGTCGCAGCCCTTCCACCGGCAGCCCCCCGCCCGCCGTCTCCAGCAGCCCCAGCGCCCATTGCGCCATGCCGTGCTCCATGGCCCTTTCGCCCAGGCGTGTCTGATAGGGCACGCCATAGCGCTCCAGCTCCGCCTCATAGGCCGCGCGGTTGCGCTCTAGCCCGGCCACGGCCAGCGCCACGGCCTCGGGCGCGGCGCCCGCGTCCAGCCACGACCGCACCTGCCGCGCCGCCAGCCGCGC
>CAYYEE010000140.1:0-9599 GCA_964470775.1 uncultured Planctomycetota bacterium
CTGAGGCGCCATGTCCCCGCCGACGCGGTGTCTTTTTCAACGGGCCGTTAGAGCGGGGACCGAAGGGGCCGCGGGTATGAGGGCGAGATTTCAAGGGAGGCGGCCCGGCGCCGCAAGGGGTTGGCCTTTTTGCGCTTGACCCGCTGCGAACAATGCCGATATTATACTTAATCCATTCGCCAAGATAGCGCAACACGCGGCGGAAAAACTTTCCGGCCGGCGTGGCAAAGAGGTGGTAACCTATTCGTGCGGCGCTGTCTGCGGCCATGACCTTATTCGCGGTTCGCGCGTTTCTGCCGCGCTGGCGGCATCCCTTGGGAGCTCGGGCTTGATGGGCGAGACAAAGGGGAACCTGGCTGTTGAGATGATTGAGCTGGACCGCAGCGCCGAGCAGGCGCGCGAGCGCGCCCACCAGGAGGCGGCCCGGCTGTTGGAGGCGCAGGCCCGCAGCGCAGAGGCGGAAGCGCAGGCGCTGGAGCGCCGCCAAGCCGAGGCGGTGAAGGCCATCGAGGCCAAGGCGCGAGCCGAAGCGGAAAAGGAGACGGCCGCGCTTCGGGCGCGGTTCGACCAGGAAGAAGCGGCGGCGAGAAACGTCCCGCCGCGGAAGGTGGAAGCCGCGGCGCGCAAGGTCATGGACCTTTTGAGGAATCCGCCCGCATGACGATCGAGCGGATGACACACGTCGTGGCCCTGGCGCCGACCCGCGAAAGCGAGCGGCTGACCCAGTGGCTCTACGGCGCCGGGGCTGCCCACGTCGCGCCGTTCGCCGAGACCCCCGAAGGCTGGACCGGCCGGTTCCGCGCCATGGAGGCCGACCCGTCGCACGCTGAGGCGCATGTCTCGCGTTTGCAGAACGCTGTGGGCTTTCTGCGCGAGTTCAGCAAGGCCAAGGGCGGGCTGCTGGAGGCGCTCTTCCCGGTCCGGACCGTGACTTCGGCCGAGGGCATCGCCCGGGCCGCGGCCGAGGTGGACTCGCAGAAGCTGAACGACGAGTGCCAGCGTCTGCGCGCGCTCTTGGACCAGGCGGACGAGAAGCGTTTGCGTCTGCTGGCCGAACGCGAACAACTGGAGCAGTTCGCGTTTCTGGGCGACGCGTTGCCGGCCGCGCGCAAGCTGCGCCACGTGCGCATGATCTTCGCGGCTGCGCCCGCGGGCGCGGCCAAGGCGTTCCTGATGGGCGCCGAATCGGAGGAAGACGTGGCTGTGGCGTCCGTGGCGCAGGCGGGTTCCACAGTGACGCTGGTCCTGGCCGCGCCGGCCGGCGAAGAGGACAAGCTGCGCGCGCTGGTTGCGGAGTTCCGACTGCGTGAGCTGGCTCTGCCCGAAGCAAAGGGCACGCTGGCCCAGGAGCGCGAGCGCCTCGCCTCGGCGCTGGCCGCGGCCGACGCGGAGCGCGGCCGCCTGCGCGAGGAAGCGGAGAAGGCCGCGGCGCGGTGGCGCGACCCGGCCGAGCTGGCGCTGGCGCATTGGGAAAGCGAGCGCGCCCGGCTGCAAAGCGTGGGCAACATGGTCTCGTCGCGCGACCTCTTCGCGGTCCGCGCCTACGTGCGCGCGGCGGATTTCCCCCAGCTTGCGGAAGACATCCAGCGGGCTTGTCCCGGCGCGGCGCTGATGGAGTCGGCCGCGCCCCAGGGCGAGGAGCCGCCGGTCAGCTTGAAGTACGGCCCGCTGCTGCGGCCCATGGGGCTGCTGGTGCGCATGTTCGGCCTGCCCAAATACGACACCTTCGATCCCACGCCTTATCTGACGTTGAGCTTCCTCCTGTTTTTCGGCATCTGCTTCAGCGATGCGGTCTACGGAGTCATGCTCATCGTCTTGGCGTTGTGGTTGAAGAAGCGGTTCCGTTCTCAGCCGGGGCTGGTGGCGTTCTTCCAGCTCTTCGCCTATGCGGGCGTGAGCACGGTCATCTTTGGTTTCCTGATGGGCAGCGTGGCGGCTGACCTTTTCACGTATTTCGGCAAAGACAACGCCCTGGACCGGCTGCGGTTGAAGATGATGCTGCTCGACCCGCTGGCCAAGCCCGTGGTGGCCATCGGCATCGCCGTGGGCATCGGCGTCGTGAACCAGTTTTACGGCATCGTGCTGCGGTTCCTGCGGGACGTGCGTCGCGGCGACTTGCGCGGCGCCATCTACGACGGCGTGTTCTGGCTCGTGTATCTGGGCAGCCTGTTGGCGGCGGCGTTGTCCGGCATGGGCGCGGCGCCGGCCTGGCTGGCCAAGCCTGCGCTGGTTCTGTTGGGCTTGAGCGCGCTGGGGCTGGTGTTGACGCAGGGCCGCGAGCACAAGAACTGGGCTGCGCGGCTGGTGACGGGCCTGGTGAGTCTCTACGGCATCATGGGGACATACGGCACGTCGTCGTTCATCGGCGACGTGCTGAGCTACACGCGCTTGCTGGCGCTGGGCCTGACCACGTCCATCGTGGGCATGGCGTTCAACATGGTGGCCAGCCTGTTGAAGATCGACCCGCCCGTCATCGGGTGGGTGTTGTTCGCCGTCGTGTGCGTGTCGGGCCATCTGTTCAACTTCATCATGAGCGTGCTGGGGGCGTTCATCCACCCGGCTCGTCTCATCTTTCTCGAGTTCTTCGGCCGGTTCTACGAAATGGGCGGCAAGCCCTTCCGGCCGTTCGGGTTTCACAGTGAGCGCGTGGAGATCGAAGGCGCGAGCGCCCGGCGATAGGCGCCGCGAGCCCAAGAGGAGCCGAAAGGAGAAAAGAGTGAACTTTCTGAACGACTTCTTCCGTGTCTATTTCCTGGAGACGGGCCTGGGCTGGGCGGCGATCGGCGCGGCGGCGGCCATGATGTTCGGCTGCTGGGGCAGCGCGCTGGGCATCCGGGTGGCCGCGGCGCAGGCGGCCGGCGTGCTGAGCGAAAAGCCGGACCTGTTCGGCAAGCTGCTGGTGCTCATGGCGCTGCCGGGCACGCAGGGCTTCTATGGGTTCATCGGCATGATGTTCATCGCCTCCCAGACGGGCCTGATCAACGCCGTGGCCGAGGCCAAGACCGCGGCCGAGGCGGTGCGCTGCGCGCCCGTGGTCGGCATCGGGCTCATGTTCGTGGGCGTCGGCGTGGGCATCGTGCAGTTCTGGAGCGCGCGCTACCAGGGCGAGACGTCCGCGGCGGCCATCAACCTCGTGGGCAAGCAGCCCGAATCCAGCGGCCGCGCCATCCTGCTGCCCGCGCTGGTGGAAACGTATGCCCTGGTCGGCCTGCTGGCCGGCATCCTGATGACCATCTTCTTGACCAAGCCCCTCTCGTTCGCGCAGCCGGCGCTGAAGCTGGTCGGCGGTTGAGGATAAGCCATGAGCGTGGAACGCGTGCGACAGGCGGTGATGGCTCAAGCCGAGGCCGAGGCAGCGAAGATCCTGGCCGAGGCCAAGGCGGAGGCCGAGGCGCGCGCCCGACGGGCGCGCGAGGCCGGGGAGGCGGCGCTGGAAGAGGCCAAGCGCGCGGCCGAGGCCAGCGCCGCGCGGGAGAAGGCCCGCCAGCTCAGCCGCGTGCGCCACGAAGGACGGCTGCGCGTCCTGGCCGCCCGCAACGAGAAGATCGACGAGGTGTTCCGCCGCGCCGCGGAAATGCTGCTGGCGCTGCCGGAGGCGGAGTACCTGGGCGTGATGGAGGCGTGGCTGCGGGCGCTGCCCGCGGGCAGCGGCGGCGTGTTGCGCGTGGCGCCCAAGGACGTGAAGCGTTTCAGCGGAGCCTTTCTGAGCAAAGTCAACGCGGCTCGCGGCGAGCAGGGCCAATTCACCGGCGTCGAGGCCGACCCGTCCGTGGCGGGCGGCTTTGTCGTCGAAGGCGAGAGCTTTACCGCGAACTGCACGCTGGCCCGGCGGCTGGCGGAGCTGCGCGAGTCGGCCGCGGGCGACGTGGCCAAGGAGTTGTTCGGATCGTGAGCGCGAAATCCACCCCAACCCGGCGCTCCAAGGCGTCCCCGCCCCATGCCTGGTGCTACGCCAGCGGCCGGGTGGCGGCGCTGGAGAGCGAATGGATCCCGGCCAGCGAGTTCGAGTCGCTGGCGCGGCGGACGTCCGTGGCCGAGGCGCGGGCCGCGTTGGGAAAGACGCGCTACCGCGGCGCCTTTGCCACGGACGAGGCGGTGAAGGATTTCGTCAACGCGCTGGCCGCCATCGGCGAGCGCGAGAACGCGGATCTGCTGGCCGTTTGCCCGCCTCACGTCATGGCCGAGTTTCTGGCCCTGCCCGGCCGCTACCTCGCGTTTCGCGCGCTGTTCCTGAGGCGTTGCGAGCGGGAGCCGCGGGTGGAGGAGTTGGACGAGGCGTTTTCCGCGCTGGCGGACACGGCGGACACGCGGGCGGCGCTGGAGGAACATCGGGACATGCTGCGGCGCCGCGACCCGCCGCAGACGGCGGACGCGGTGGCGCGGTCGCTGTTCCTGGATGGCGCGGGCGCGCGCGTGGCGCTGGCCCTGGCGCAGAGCGCGCCGGAGCCGGAGGCGCGGCGTTTCATGCTGGACCACGCGGCGTTGCGGGCGTGGGCCTGCGCGCGGCGCGCGGTGTGGAACGGCGCGCCGGCCAGCGAGGTGGAACGGTGGATGGTGGTTGGCGGCGAGTGGGAAGGACTCCCCATCGCCGCGGCCGCGAGCGAGCGCATGGACGCCGTGGCGCCGTGGCTCTCGCGCGAGGCGGCGGACCGGCTGGCCGCTCAGGGCGAGGAGCGCGCGCGCAAGGACATTGACGCGGCCGTGGATGCGGTGACGGGCTTGGGCGCGCGCGACCTGCGGCTGGCGCCTTTCGGCGCGGGCCGCGTGCTGTCATACCTGGAGAGCGCCCGGCAGGAGCGGCTGAACCTGCGGATCGCCCTTTCGGCTCCGGCGCTGGGCGTAGACCCGGCCGCGGCGCTGGAGGGGCTGAGGACGACCTATGTCTAGAGTGGTCGTTATCGCGCGCCGGGCCGAGGCGCTGCCCTTCAAGGCCGCGGGCGTGGAGATCGTGGAAGCGGCGGACGCGGCCGCGGCCGGAGCGGCGCTGGATGAAATGCGCCGCGAGACGCGGCCGTGTCTGGTGATGATGCCCGAGGATTTCGCGGCCGGCTGCGAGGAGGCGGTGGCCCGCTTTCGCGCCGGCAAGCTGCGGGCGGTGGTGGCCTTGCCGTCCATGGCCCAGCCGCCGGGGTTGCAGTGGGAGAAGGCGCGCGCTCTGGTGGCGCGGGCCTTGGGCGTGGACAAACTGGGGCGGCAGGAAGCGTAGGCGCACGGCCCGCCGCCTCCAGCGCGGCGGCCCAGCGATAGAGACGTTTGGCGCGAAGGGTTCACTGGGAAGAAAGGACTGTGACCATGGCCAGCGAGCGGTCTGAAGGCGTGGTCGTGAAAGTCAGCGGCCCTCTGGTCGTGGCGCGCGGGCTCAAAGGCAGCCGCATGTTCGAGATGGTCCGCGTGGGCGAGCTGGGGCTGTTCGGCGAGATCATCGAGATCCGCGGCGACCTGTACTCCGTGCAGGTCTACGAGGAGACGCAGGACATCGCGCCTGGCCAGCCCGTGAAGCCCACGGGTCTGCCGCTGAGCGTGGAACTGGGGCCCGGCCTGCTCACCTCCATTTACGACGGCGTGCAGCGCCCCCTGGACGTGCTGCGCGAACGGTACGGCGACTTTGTGGTGCGCGGCGCCGAGAGCCCGGCCTTGGACCGCAAGAAGAAGTGGGACTTCAAGCCCGCGGTGAAAGCGGGCCAGGACGTGCAGCCCGGCGACGTTCTGGGCACGACGCAGGAGACGGGCCTGATCCTGCACAAGGTCCTTGTGCCGCCCGGCGTCAAGGGCAAGGTGAAGGACATCCGCGCGGGCGAGTTCACCGTGGAAGAGACCGTGGCCACGGTGGCCGGCGAGGACGGCGAGACGCCGCTGCGCATGTTGCAGAACTGGCCGGTGCGCTCGGCGCGTCCGTGCGCGCGCAAGCTGCCCCCCCTCACGCCGCTCGTGACGGGCCAGCGCGTCATTGACATGTTCTTCCCCATGGTCAAGGGCGGCACGGGGTGCGTGCCCGGGCCCTTTGGCAGCGGCAAGACCGTGGTGCAGCACCAGCTCGCCAAGTGGGCGGACGCGGACATCATCGTGTTCATCGGTTGCGGCGAGCGCGGCAACGAGATGACGGACGTGCTTCTAGAGTTCCCCCACTTGGTGGACCCCAAGAGCGGCCGGCCGCTGATGGAGCGGACGGTGCTGGTGGCCAATACGTCGAACATGCCCGTGGCCGCGCGCGAGGCGTCGGTCTTCACGGGCATCACCATGGCCGAGTACTACCGCGACATGGGCTACACCGTGGCGCTCATGGCCGACTCGACCAGCCGCTGGGCCGAGGCCATGCGCGAGATGTCGGGCCGCTTGGAGGAAATGCCCGGCGAAGAAGGCTACCCGGCCTATCTGGCCAGCCGCCTGGCCGGCTTCTACGAGCGCGCGGGGCAGGTGGTGTGCCTGGGCTCGGACAAGCGCGAGGCGAGCGTCAGCGTCATCGGCGCCGTGTCGCCTCCCGGCGGCGACCTGGCCGACCCGGTGGTGCAGGGCACGCTGCGGGTCACCAAGGTGTTCTGGGGTCTGGACGACCAGCTCGCCTTCCAGCGCCACTTCCCGGCCATCAACTGGCTGACGAGCTACTCGCTGTACCAGGACGCGGTGGACAAGTGGGCGAACAAGAACGCGTTCGAGGGCTGGTCCAAGAACCGCCGCGAGGCCATGGCCGTGCTCAAGCGCGAGGCGGAGTTGCAGGAACTCGTGCGCCTTGTGGGCATGGACTCGCTCTCGGCCGACGACCGGCTGCTGTTGGAGGCGGCGCGGCTGATTCGCGAGGACTTCCTGCATCAGAACGCTTTTGAAGACGTGGACACGTTTACGTCGATGAAGAAGCAGGCGCTGATGCTGGACGTGATCATGACCTACTACCGCGAGGCGGCCAAGGCGCTGGAGCGCGGCGCGGAGCTTGGTCCCATGCTGGAGCTGCCCGTGTTGCAGGAAATCGCGCGGGCCAAGCTGCTGGCCGAGGACAAGGCGGACGCGTCGTTCGCGGAGTTGAAGAAGAAGGTGGCCGATTCGCTGAACCACAACTCGGCCAAAGGGAGCTGACATGACCACAGCGATCAAAGAGTTCAAGACCGTCGAGAGCATTATCGGCCCGCTGATCCTGGTGAGCGGGGTCGAGGGCATCGGGTACGGCGAGATCGCGGAGATTCTGCTGCCCGACGGACGCACCCGGCGCGGCCAGGTGCTGGAGACGCGCGAGGACAGCGCGCTGGTGCAGGTGTTCGAGGGCACGAGCGGGCTGGAGCCTGGGTCGGCGCGGGTGCGCTTTACGGGCAAGGCGCTGGAGATCGGGCTGTCGCCGGACATGGTGGGCCGCGTGTTCGACGGGTTCGGCCGTCCCAAGGACGGCGGACCGCAGATCATCCCGCAGAAGCGGATGAACGTAAACGGCGTGCCGATGAACCCCTATGCGCGCGACTATCCCAACGAGTTCATCCAGACCGGCATCTCGACCATTGACGTGCTGAACCCGCTGGTGCGCGGCCAGAAGCTGCCCATCTTTTCGGGCGCGGGTCTGCCGCATCCGCGCATGGCCGCGCAGATTGCGCGCCAGGCCGCGGTGCGCAAGACGGGCGAGAAGTTCGGCGTGGTGTTCGCGGCCATGGGCATTACGTTCGAGGAGTCGGACTTCTTCGTCAAGGACTTTGAGCGCACGGGCGCGCTGGAGCGTTCGGTGCTGTTCATCAACCTGGCCGACGACCCGCCCATCGAGCGCATCGCCGTGCCGCGCATGGCGCTGACCACGGCCGAGTACCTGGCCTATGACCTGGGCATGCACGTGGTGGTCATCCTGACCGACATGACGAACTACTGCGAGGCGCTGCGCGAGATCTCCGCCGCGCGCAAGGAAGTGCCCAGCCGGCGCGGCTACCCCGGCTACTTGTACACCGACCTCTCGACCATCTACGAGCGCGCGGGGCGGCTGAAGGGCAAGGAGGGGTCCATCACGCAGATCCCCATCCTCACCATGCCCGAAGACGACAAGACCCACCCCGTGCCTGACCTGACCGGCTACATCACCGAAGGCCAGATCATCATGAGCCGGCCGCTGCACAACGAAGGCGTGTACCCGCCGGTGGACGTGCTGCCTTCGCTGTCGCGCCTCAAGGACAAAGGCATCGGCAAGGGCAAGACGCGCGAGGATCACCAGGGCGTCATGAACCAGCTCTACGCGGCGTACGCGCGCGGCAAGAACGCGCAGGAGCTGGCCGTGGTGCTGGGCGAGTCGGCGCTGACGCCGCTGGACCTGAAGTATGTGGCGTTCGCGCGGGCGTTCGAGTCGCGGTTCATCACCCAGGGCGAAAACGAGAACCGGACCATCGAGGAGGCGCTGGACCTGGGCTGGAGCCTGCTGGGCATTCTGCCCAAGGGCGAGATGAAGCGCATCCGTCCGGAGTACGTTGAGAAGTACTACAAGGCCGCGGAGGACGCGGCGGGCGCCCCGGCCGGGGCAGAGGCGTGACGCGCCGGCTGGCGGGACGGGAGCGGCCACGATGAAGATCAGAGTCAACCCGACGCGCATGGCGTTGCTGCGGCTGCGCAAGCGGCTGTCGCTGGCGCGGCGCGGGCACAAGCTGCTCAAGGACAAGCTGGAAGGCCTGGTCAAGGCGTTCATGCCGCTCGTGGACGCGTATGGCCAGGCGCGGCGCAAGGTGGACCGCGACCTGCCGGCCACGCTGAGGCTGTTCGCGCTGGCCGGGGCGGTGAGCGGCGAGGCGGCGATCGAGGAAGCGCTGGAGGAGTGCGACACGCGCCTCGACGTGGAGATCGTCAGCAAGCCGGTGATGAACATTCCGATCCCGTCAGTGTCGGTGAAGGGGTTCGAGCTTCGTTCTTCCTACAGCGCGCTGGCCACGACGTCGGATTTTGACCGCGCCTCGGCCTCGCTGCGCGACATCTTTCCCACGCTGTTGGACCTCGCCTCGCTGGAAGAGGGCGTCGTGCGCATGGCCGCGGAGATCGAGAAGACGCGGCGGCGCGTGAACGCGCTGGAATACGTGCTGATCCCTTCGTTGCGCCAGACCGTCAGATCCATCGCGGCCAAGCTGGAAGAAGACGACCGCGCAACGCGGGCGCGGCTGACGAAGATCAAGGACATGCTGCGCATGGCGGAGTAGGGCGAGGAGACTCGCGCGCCCCCGATGGCCGTGCTCAGGCAGGAGGACAGGCTGGGCTTCTGCCCTGTCACGCGATTTCCCGGATTCCAGCGGCGAAGCCCTGGTGAAGATGTGAAAGCGGCCGCGACACCATGCCGCGAGCCGGGCTAGCGGCCCGTTGAAAAAGACACTGCGTCGGCGGGGACATGGCGCCTCAGCCCGCCAACGGCGGGATCGCAACGTGTCCCCGGAACAGACGCGACATGTTCAACAGGCTGCTAGAGCGCAGCAGAACGGGAAGCTGGATTCGAGGCGGCTGACGGCTGGCCTGAAGGATCAACCGGGGACGTTTTCACTGGCGGGCTCGGATGAGGAGGCCAACCGGCTGCTGGTCGGGGCGGGATTGGAGGCGGCGATGGGGAGGAACGTGTCCGTGGCGCTGCGCTTTCAGTCAGAGACGGGCCAGGACGGGGTGGC
>CAYYEE010000141.1:0-9598 GCA_964470775.1 uncultured Planctomycetota bacterium
CTCGTCGCCGTAGTAGACCGGCACATAGGGCAGGAACGCCTTGGCCGACATATTCAGCACCGGAATCGCGGGCCGCGTGGGGTCAATCAGGTCGCGCACCATCTCCTGCGCGGTGAGGAACGTGGGGATGTGCTTGGCGGGGTTGGGCTCGTCGCTGATGTTGTAGGCCAGGATGACACTGGCGTTCTTCTTGGCGAAATCGCGAATCCCCTCCACGGTCATGCCGCGGCGCTCGATCTGGTCGCGGATGATCATCTCGCGGGTGACGTTCTCGGGGAAGATCTCGATGTCGGGACCGACGCGCGGGGGAATGAAACGCGTGGTCTCGAAGTTGATGATGGCGCGCATGTCGTACTTGCGGCACAGACCGCCCAGGTCCCACGCGTCGCCGCTTTTGCCCAGCGACTCCATCTTGATGTCGAGCGTGTTGAAATAGCCGGCGCGGATCATGCGGAACATGCGGTCCGGGTCGGAGGGACTGAACGGAACCCATGTGCGGCTGAGTGTGTACCACCCGAACGGAAACCAGGCCGCGGCCTCGGGGTACTGGGCCAGGGGCTTGGGCGCGGGAAGCGTCTTGCCCTTTTCCTGCCAAAAACGCCGCGAAAGCTCGTTGAGGAACAACTCCTGGCTGATGCCCGCCGCGGTGTACGAGGCCTCGATTTGATGCGCCATCTGGTTCTTCCACGGCAGGACGACCTCGGCGGCGGCGTTCGTGGGCAGGTCCACCTCGCGCGCCAGGGCCAGCGGCTGCGCCCGCGCGCCGCCGGCCAGCCCCTTCACCTTCAACTCCGCCTTCCTGGCCCCGCGCAGCGCGGCCAGACCCAGCGTGTAGTCGGCGCCGGTCTTGAACTGCATGGGCGCCAGGGTCAGCGCGGCCTGGCGCGAGGCCGACACCACGGGCGCGGTCATGGGCGCGAAGGCGATGGAGTAGGTCGTCTCCCACGTGGCGCCGGGCGCCAGGTCCACGTCCTTGTACCACCACTCCAGCGTGCTCATCTCGCCAGCGAAGTGGCTGTAACCCTTGGCCGCCTTGTCGCGGTCAAAAACCGCCACCACGCCGCGCTTGGCGGCCAGGTCCACGGCCGCGGCCCACCCCTCGGCCAGGTCCTCCACCCACATCTCCGACATCAGCGACCGCTCCTCGCCCGCGTCGAAGCTGCGGATGCTGTCGGCGCAGGGCCACGTGAACGTGGCCTTGGCGGTGCGCACGCAGTTCTGCGGCCGGAGGCTCACCTTGCGCGCTTCGGCGCCGGTGTTCTTGACGCGCAGCGTGATGTCCAGGCTGGCTGAGCCGGGCGCCAGCGCAAACTCCTTTTCAAACCGCAGCCCCGACAGCTCCGGGTTGCCGCTGACGTGCCATACGCGCACGCGCTGACCAGGCGCCACGCACTCCAGCTCATACTTCACGCTCAGAATGAGACCGGGATAGGCATTGCCGGGGCAGATGTCGCCGGCCAGCCCGCCCACGTTGTCGCGCCACATCGTGGCGTCGGCGCCGGTGTCGCGCGCGACAAGGCTGCGCACGCGGCCGCCCATGAGCGGGTCAATCACCGCTTGCAGCAACTCGTTCTGCAAAGCATTGGGCGCGGGCTCAAGAGAGATGTCGTCGTAGCGCACAGAGCCCTTGCCGCCGTAGCTGTTGCGCAGAACCAGCTTTAGCCGCCGCGTCGCCGGGTCGGTGGTGAAGGCGTAGGCGAAGGGCTTCCAGCCCTTGTCCTCGGCCGTGGTGAGGTTCGTGCTGTGCTCGCTCTGCAGTTCCACGCCTTTGTCGTCGTAGGTCCACATGGAGCAGAACGCGCGCGCCCCCGGGTCGGCTTTGACGAAGCCTTTCAACACCAGCGCCTGGCGCCACTGCACGGGCTGCGTGAAGCCGAGCGCCACGTCAGCGCTGTTCTCTTTGGGATTGTCGGAGGTCGCGATAATCTCGACGGAGAACTTGCCCGAGTGCGCATCGTCGGAGAGGCGGACCTTGACCGGGTCGCTGGCGCGGTAGTCGGCGGGCAGCTTGCCCCCTGGCGCCGCGACCTCGAAGCCGGGGTTCTTCACCAGGTTCTCCGCCCAAGCCGCGCCGCCAAAACACATAGCCACCAACATCAAAACCGCGGTCAATGCTCTTGCTTTGCCCATGGATGACCTCTCAACGCATCTTGCTCTCGCCGGCAAGCGGTAATTTTACATGCCAAATGGAAACAACAACGATTCTATCTCCCTGCCTCGGCTCCCGCAAGGGAATTCCGCAGGACGCAGGATCGCGGGGGTGGCAGTGGGAGTCAGGAGATTTGTGGGAGACATGAAACATATGGGCTGAAAGATGGCTCTTGACGGGTCGGGGGCGCCGGCGTAGAGTGCTCACTCCGTTTATGCAAACAACTTTCTCGCCCAAAGGACCCAAGCCATGCCTGCCGACAAACCCCTTCGCTATCACCTCCGCTTCCAGATTCTGCCCGGCGCGCGCGTGGAGGCGGACGCCCGCGCGTTGGCGCGCTTCTGCAAGGCGCACGGCGTGGAGGAGGTCGTCCTCTTCTTCGCGGCCGAAGAGTGGAACAACGGCCTCCTCTCCGCCGCCGATGAAGACCGCTGGTTCGACGCGCTGAGCCGCGCCGTCCCCATCCTGCGCAAGGCGGGCGTGGTGTGCAGCCTCAATCCCTGGATGACGACGTTGCACTGCGCTCGTGGCCGCCGCTTCCCGGCGGACCGTGCCTTCGCGCCGATGGTCTCGCCGCTGGGCGAGGTGAGCCAGGCGTGCGCGTCGTTCGCGTGTCCGTCGTGGCGCGAATATGTGTACAACCTCTACGGACGCTTCGCCAAGCTGGGGTTCCGCGTGCTGTGGGTGGAGGACGACTTCCGCATCCACAATCACGGGCCGTTGACTTGGGGCGGCGGGTTTGAGCCGCTGGTCATCGAGCGCTTTGAGAAGAAGATCGGCCGCAAGACCAGCCGCGAGGAGGTCCTGGCGGCCATCACCCAGCCGGGCGGGCCGCACCCGTGGCGGGCGCTGTGGATGGAGACGTGGCGCGAGATGCAACTTGAAGTGGCGGCGGGGCTTTCCGCGGCGGTTGCGGCCAACGCGCCCGGCGGCAGCAAGCTGGGGCTGATGAGCTCCAGTCCCGCCACGCACAGTATCGAGGGCCGCGACTGGCAAAAGCTCTTCGCCGCGTTGAGCGTCAACGGCCAGGTGGCGCACCGGCCGCACTACGCGGGCTACAGTGAGAGCGTGGGCCGCGGCCACTTCTACTGCATCGCCATGCTCGACGCGCAGCGCGCCTTCCGGCCAGCCGGGTGCGAAGTGGCGCCGGAGCTGGAAAACTTCCCCTTTACGCGCTGGACCAAGAGCGATGCGCAGACCTGGACGCAGATGGCCGTGGCGTTGCTGTTCGGGTCTGACGCCATCCTCCTCGACATTTTCCCCTTTTCCGCCAACCCGGCGGACCGCGAGCCGGAGATCGGCGAGATGCTGGACCGCAGCCGGCCGGGCTTGGAGTGGATCGCGGCGCGGTTCACACCGGACCTGGCCACCAGCGGCGTGGGGCTGCCGTGGAAACAGGACGCGCAGGCGCACGTGCGCACGCGGGCGGCAGGCGACCTGAAGGCGCTGGACGCGGACTTCCTGGCCGCCGGGGCGTGGCTGCTGTCCTATGGCGTGCCCACGGCGTGCCGGCGCCAGCCGGTGAACGCGGTGTTCGGCAGTCTGGCCTGGGCTTTCAGCGACGGGGAATGGCGCGAGATGCTGGCGGGCGGGGTGATGCTCGACGGCGTGAGCGCGGACGTTCTGTGTCAGCGAGGATTCGGGGACCTGATCGGCGTGGACATGACCGCGTGGCTGGAACGCGAGCGTTCCACCTATGCCATCGAGCGCGTGGCGGCGAAAGAGTGTGGCGCGCCTCTGGGCCATTGCTTCAACATGAACCTGCTGCCGCGCGTGGCGGCGCTGGAGCCAAGGCCGGACGCCGTGGAGTGGACCACGCTCATCACGCCGGAGGAGAAGCGCATCGGCGCGGCCACCGTGGTCTTCGCGAACAAGCTCGGCGGCCGCGTTTTCGTCCACGCCGCGCCCAACCCGGCGCAACTGCCCATGGACTACCACCGCCAACGCATCGTCCAAAGCGCCGTGCGATTCGCGGCGGGCAAGGCGCCCCTGCCCCTCGTCACAGGCGGGCCCCACCTCATGCCCATGCATTTCGCGGGCGAGAGCCGCGAGTACTTTGTCGTCTACAACGGCGGCGTGGACCCAGCCGCGCCCGCGATCGAGTGGCCCGGCCGAACCGCGCCCGCGGTCAAAGCCACGCTCCTCGCGCCCCTGGCCAAGCCCAAGGCGGCCAAGGTGACTGTAGCCAAAACACGCGGCGGACACGACATCGCCAGCCAGGCGGCCGTGCCCTACCACGGCTATCTGGTCCTGGAGATATGCTCTAGCGCCAAGTCATAGACAAGTGTTTATGCGTCGCGGTTGCCACGGATTCGGCCACAAACCACTCGTCGCCTTCCACATAACATACACTAAAACAGGCGGATACGCTATCCAACCTCCGTGCCCTCGCGATTTTTCTTGACTCTTGTCCAACAAGGCGCTACTCTTGTTTTAACACTGTACAATTGATTATACAGTGCAATAATGGCGGTCCCCATAGAAAGCCTAGCGGCCCGTTGAAAAAGACACTGCGTCGGCGGGGACGTGGCGCCTCAGCCCGCCAACGGCGGGATCGCAACGTGTCCCCGGAACAGACGCGACATTTTCAACAGGCTGCTAGACGCGGCGGCCAAAATGAAGACCCTTGACGGCCACAGCTCCGGCGCGCCAGCCATCACGGAGCGTATCCGCGCCGACCTTCTTCGCGAGCGGCCACCGGCGCACGAACCGCTGCCTTCATACCGCAAACTGGGAGAGCGCTATCAGGTGAGCGTGCCCACGATTCAGAGCGCCATGGCCCAGCTCGAACGCGAGGGGATTGTGCGGCGGATGGAACGCCGGGGCGCCTTCTTCCAGCCGCAGGCCGTACTCTCCGAAGCCAAACGCGCGGCCTGCCCGCTCAAGTGCGTCAACGTCAGCTCCGGCCTGGGCACGATCACCGCGCACGAGCGTATCCACATGGTCATGCGCGACGAGTTCCTCGAGTCCTACACCGAAGTCCTGGACCGGTACGGCATCGGTCTTCGCGTCGTGCCGCCCGCGGGCAGCGGACCCTACGAGCCCCTGTTCTCCGACCGCTTCCCGTTTCAGCAACAGGGCTTCGTGATCATGGACTTCTCCAACGCGGGGTTCATGCAGTGGCTGTCGGACCGAAACGTGCCTTTCGTGCTGCAAGCCTACCGGCCCTATCCTGAACAGACCCTGCCCCCCCACCACAGCGTGGTGAAAAACAAGGCGGGCGGCGCGCAGAAAGCCGTGGCGTGGCTAGCGTCTCTGGGCCACAAGCGCATCGGCTACATGGGGCCTTTCACCGAAAACGAGGGTTGCCCCTGCTATGTGTACCAGGGCTATCGGGCGGGTCTGCTGTGTTCCGCGCTCACCTTCCGCGAGACGGACGCCCTCCAGTTCCCGTCGGACCGCAGCGACAACGTGGAGTACGCCATGCCGCGGGTGCGCGCGTTTCTGGCCAAGCCAGACCTGCCCACGGCTTTCTTCTGCTGCACCGACTCCCTGGCCATCGCGGCGTTGCGTTGTGCGTCGGAGCTGGGCTTGCGCGTTCCCCAAGACCTCAGCGTCGTGGGCTTCAACGGACTGCCCGAAGGCGCCAAGACCACGCCCCCCCTCACCACCGTCCGCGAGCCGCGCCGCGAACACGCGCGCGCTGTCGTGGAACTGCTCATCGAAACCGCGTCTGGAGCGTTCGACACGTTCCAATCGCGGGTTATTGAGTGCGAATGGATCGAGCGGGCGAGCGCCGCCCCGCCAAGCCGCTAGCCCCGCGCCAGCAACGCAGGAGGCGTGACATGTCCCTTGACACAACGCCGCGAGCCGTGCTTCGAGCGCTGGAGTCCGCGTTCACGCTGATCGAACTCCTTGTGGTTGTGGCCATCATCGCGATCCTCGCGGCCATGCTGCTGCCCGCGCTGTCGGCCGCGCGCGAAAAGAGCCGCCAGTCCTCGTGCGCCAGCAACCTGAAACAGCTCGGCGTGGCCCTGGCCAGCTACAGCGGCGACTACAGCGGCTACATGCCCAGCTACGCAGGCTGGCGGTCCTCCACGTATGACTACTGCGGCGGCGCGGGCGCGACATGCGCGAACAACGCGCACGCGGGCACGCTGTCGGGCGGGTATGTCTACTACACCGGCAAGCCGGGCACAACGCCGCTCATGGTGACGACCGGCTTTGACGCGGGCTACTACCGCATGATCGCGGGCGGCTTGCAGCAGGCATACAACCTGACGGCGGGGCGCCTGAACAACGCGCCCCACGGGTTGGGCCTGCTGCTCACGGGCGGGCAGGTGGCCGACGCCAGGCTTTTCTACTGCCCCAGCGCGTCCAACATGCCCTCGGGCCGCTACGCGACGAATTCCAACGCTTCCACCCCCCGCCACGCCCCGGGCAGCATGGCTGCATGGCAAACCGCGGGCGGATTCTCGGCCGAGACCATGCTCTACGGCGACTGGACCTCCGTGGCCATGCAAGAACACACCGGACCCGCGCACCGCGCCAACCTGATCGCCTCGCACTACGCCTATCGCTGCGTGCCCCTCCCCCTGTTCCGCGGGTGGCACTACACGTCCGACGGCACGGCGGACACGCGTCTGGCCGGGGTGCGGCCGCGCGTGGACGCGCGCGTAGGCCAGCCGCTCCTGCGCAACCAGCGCCAGCTCGGCGGCCGGGCCGTGGTGTCCGACGCTTGGGACAAAGGCGCGGAATATGACGGCCTGGGCAAGGCGCTCACCTCCTACAACCTCGTGAGCACCGACGCGGCGGCCACGCGCGGCGTGGCGGGCATGGGCGTGGCCGCGCATCGCACGGTGTACAACACGCTGTACGGCGACGGCCACGTGGCCGCGTTCGGCGACCCGCAGGAGCGCCTGGCCTGGCATATGCAGGCCTACTGCGACGACTGGCAGGGCAAGATTCTGACAGTGACCACCAACACGTTCACCGGAAACGTCTACGGCCTGCTGTCCTATAACATGGCCTTTGGCGTCAACTACTCCAACACCCGCGTGGACATCTTCAGCAACGCCGCGCGGGGCGTGAACGGGCCGTTCCAATACAAGGGCATGAGCGTCTGGCACGAACTCGACAACGCCGCCGGCATTGACGTGGGCGTGTCCGATCCTTATCCGTGAGCTGGTGCTGAACCACTCGCCGAATCGTCGCCTCCATTCTCACCGATCCAGGAAAGGTCTCCCATGCGCTACCGTTGTCTCAGCCATAGCCTGTTTCTCGTCCTCGCGGCCGTGCCCTTCGCCCTTGCCGCGCCGCTGCCCGACCTTGTGCCCATGCCCAAGCAGTACCAGGCGCTGGAAGGCGCGGTGGACCTGACCGGCCTGCCACTCTTCATCCCCTTGCAGAACCGCCAGTGTGTAATTGCGGCCGAGGAACTGGCCCTGCGCGCCCGGGAACTCGGCGGCCAGATGGGCGCGGCGGCGGAAGTTGGCGGCACGGCCAGCCCCGGCGTGTACGTTCTGCCCGTGGATCACCCTTCCGCGGCCAAACTGGCGGCGGAGTCGGGTCTCAAGGTGACGGCCTCATCGCCCGGCCGCCAGGGCTACGTCCTCCGCGCCGGCGCGGGGCGCGTGGTCATCATCGGCAGCGACAATGTCGGCGCCCTCTACGGCGCCATGACCCTGCGCCAGATGATGCAAGGAAAGGACGGCGCGGTCCAGGCGCCGGCTGCGCTGATCACGGACTGGCCGGACTTCGGCCTGCGCGTCAGCCTGTCCGAATGGCGCGGCCTCCGCAAATTAGCGGCGGGAGAGAAGAGCTTCATCCCAGGCGCCAAGGCCGGTATTGACTGGATGCTGCGCTACAAAATGAACATCATCGAGGACTACTACGGCCAGGACGCGCGCGCCGTGCCCCAGACGACCCGCGACTACTACCGCGAAATCAACGCCTACGCCGTGGACCGCGGCATCTACCCCCTGTTCATGACCGAAACCAGCGTCTATGGCTGGCACGGGTCGAAGACCGGGCCCGTAGCGCCGCCGGGCGTCAAGGAGCCCAAAGACTGGCCCTGCATCTACGACGCGCGACCCTATCGCGAAAGCTACTACTGCTGGAGCGACGACGCGGCGGCCAAGGCGAAGATCGAGGCCATGGCCGACTTCCTCAAGGAGTGCAACTTCAAGGTCATCTACAACCACTGCGTGGACGGCGGTTCGCTGCCGGATCCGGAGATGTGGAGCCGGCGGTGTCCGAGATGCCGCCAATTGTGGAAGGATGACGAGCGTTGGAAGGCCACAGTCCACCAATGGAAGCTGTGGAGCGAGGGACTGCTGGCTAAGAACCCGGACCTGAAAATCCTCGCGATCATCTACCCCTACCACGCGGGGTACCTGAACCTGCGGACCCCGGAGAACGAGGCGCTGTGGAAACAGAACGTGTGGGACTACTGGACCAACATCCACCGCGAAATGCCCAAGTCCCTCTATTTCTGCACGTGGATCGCGGACCAGGACGCCAACGCCAAGTTCCGCCAGATACTCAAGGGCCGGCCCGTCGAGTTCTCGGACTGCTACGCGCACGACGTGGGCGTGTTCGGCACGCAGAGCCGGTTCTACAACGCGGCGGCCGGCGGCGATCCGCGCGACATGGTCCACGTGACCGGCGGCAACCTGTTGCAGACCAAGTGGATGGTGTATCTGAATTCCGCTGAGTTTGCGTGGAACGCCAAGGCGCCGGGCGCCGAGCCGTACACGATGGGGATGCTGTTCTACGACATCGAGCGTGACAACACGGGTCCCGCGGTCATCATGAACGAGTGGCTGCCGCGCGCGTGCCGCTCGTTCTGGGGCGCGGACATCGCGCCGCAAATGGCGCGCTTCTACAGCTCCGGGCTTCAGCCCCGTTACATCCTGGACCCGGCGGCCACCATCTCCAGGGCCAACCAGCAACGCGCCGACCCCATGGCCGACACGGACCCGGCCTCGAAGAAACGCATCGCCACAGGCAAGGTACCCCCCGTCATTGTGGACGACGCGGCGCGCATGAAGCGGCAGGCGGATATCGCCAGAGCCTGCGCGGCCGCGCTGGACGAGGCGTATGACGGCGCCGCCAAGCTGGACAGGTACAAAATGAAGCTGTTCGCCAAATACTACCGCCGCGTTCACTACTGGCTGGCCGTGGCGCAGGCGCGCTATGACATGCGCGTGGGAGATGAGCTTGTGGCGCAGGGCCGGACCAAGGAGGCGGCCAAGCTCTACCGCGACGGCATCGCCGTGTATGAACAGAACATGGCCGAGGCCGAGAAGCGGATGGAGCGCGTCAAGACCATCCCAGACCCTGACTTCCACACGCGCAAGCAGTTCGCGGAGGAGAACACGGCCAAGGCGTTGAAGAGCGAGTTCAGCCGCAAAGCGGAAAGCGCGGAGACCATCTTGCAGCCGCGCCGGCCGGGACGGTTCGTCCGCGTCGCCGTGTTCAAGGGCTTGGGCGCCCAGGGCACGCTGG
>CAYYEE010000142.1:0-9587 GCA_964470775.1 uncultured Planctomycetota bacterium
CTTGTCCAGCGCCTGCAAGGCCTCGGCGTCGCGCCCCAACTCTCGCAGCGCCGCGCCCTTCTGCGCCCACGCCGCCGCGAGTTCAGGCTCCAGCCGCAGCGCCGTGTCCAGGTCGGCCAGCGCCGCGTCGAAGCGCCCCGACATGCATCGCGCCACAGCCAGGCTCAGCCTGGGCCCGGCCTCGTCCGGGCACGCCTGCGCCAGCGCGTCGAAGACCTTCTCCGCCCCGGCCGCGTCGCCCAGCGACAGCAAGACGCCACCCGTCGCGGCCATCACGTCCGGCTGACCCGGGTTCAGCTCCGCCGCCTTGCGCAGCCACGCCGCGGCCGCGTCCATCCGCCCCTCGTCACGCGCCATGAGCCCCTGATAGTAGCGCGACAGCCACGTCTCCACCCACTGCGCCCGGCCGCGGTCAAAGCACAACTTGGCCGTGCGCAGCGCCTGCTCCGCGTCGGGCAGTCTCTTGCCCGGCGACAGAATCCGATGGAAGTACAGCGCGCAGCCCATCTGCGTCCAGTAGCCGCCGTCCCGGCCCGGCCCCCACCACACCCACCACGCCTCGGGCTGGCTGCCCTTGCGCAACGCGTCCAGCCACAACTCCATGCTTCGCTTGTCCAGCCGCCCCACCGGCGTCTCGAAACGCGCGGACGAGCCCGGCGGCCACGCCCGCAACGTCTTCTCGATCTCCTCAATCATGTGACGCGACATGGCGGCTTCCAGAGCCTTGCGGTCACGGCTGTCCCAGAAGCCCGAAAAGTCCTTCACGCGCAAGCTGGAGCAGAAGCGCGCTTGCAGCTCCCGCAGCGCCTCCACAGCCGCCTCGTGATAGCCCGGCCCCAGCCACAGCGTCGGCGCCCGGCCCGCCACGCGTCCTTGATCGTCCATCGCGATGGGGACCCCTTGTCCCGCGGGATGCGGCAGAATCCGCAAGCCGCCCCGCCCCTCGCCCGCGTTCGTCTCCACGATCATTTTATGGCGCTGCGCCCACGCCGCGAAGTGCGCCGCCACCTGCCCCAGCCCCGCGCCTGGATTCAGAGCGCCCTCATAATCGAGTCCGGGCGCCCCACACAGCGCCTGCGCCGCCCACGCCAGCGCGGCCAGCCCGGCGGCCAGCCGCGCGCTCAGGACTCGGTGTTCTCTGGGGCGCATGTCTCGGCCGGTCCCTCCTCCGCTGGCGCCGCGCCCTTCAGCGCGTAGATGCTGACAGCGCTGCGGCCATAGCGCCGCTGTTCGTCAAAGGCCAGGGTCCGAGTGCTCTCGGGCGCGGGCGAACGCGGGTCGTGGTGAATGACAAACCACGGCCGCCCGGCCAGCAGCCCCTCGTCCGAAAGGCTGTCCAGCGTCTCCAGCACGCGCGCGCGGCCCTGCGCGTCGGCCCAGACGTCATAAGGCGGGTCCACCAGCAGCAGCCGGAACTTGCGGCCCAGCCTCTTGAGTCTCGACACGCACCGGTACACGTCGCCCTGAATCACGTCGCACGACGCGGCCAGCTTGGCCCGCGCCAGGTTCGCCTCCAAAAACCGCCTCGCCTCCGGGTTGCGCTCCACAAAAACACACCACGCCGCGCCCCGGCTCAGCGCCTCAACGCCCAGCGATCCGCAGCCCGCGAAAAGGTCCAGCACCGTGGCGCCGGGCGTCACCTGATTGAAGATGTTGAACACGGCCCCGCGCACCTTCTCCAGCATCGGCCGCACTTCATTGCCCGGCGGACACTCCAGCCTTGTGTTTCGCGAGCATCCCGCGATCACTCTCATGTTCTCAACCTTGCTCTTGGCGCGGCCGCCTGGTCGGCGCCGGTTATAGCATGTACGCGAAGCGACGGCCTGCCCTCAAGGCCGCCCCCTTCCTCGCATAGTCTCCCATTCGTCCTGCGCCGCCGTCCATGTTCCGGGCACACGTTGCGATCCCGCCGCTGGCGGGCTGAGGCGCCATGTCCCCGCCGGCGCGGTGTCTTCTTCAACGGGCTGCTACAGCTTCAACTCTTGTCTGAAATACTCCAGCGTGCGCGCCAGCCCCACCTTGCGCGGCACCTTCGGCTCCCAGCCAAGAATCTTCTTCGCCCGGGTGATGTCCGGTTGACGCACCTTGGGGTCGTCCTCAAACCCCGGCGGAAACGGCTGGCAGATCAAGCGGCTGCGGCTGCCGGTCAGCTCAATAATCTCCTCGGCCAGCGTCTTGACGCTGATCTCCTGCGGATTGCCGATGTTCACCGGCTCCGCATAGTCCGACTCCAGCAGCTTGATGATGCCGGCCACCGTGTCTTCGACGAACGTGAAGCTCCGGGTCTGGCTGCCGTCGCCGTAGATGGTGATATCCTGGCCATGGAGCGCCTGGCGCATGAAGTTGGGCAGCGCCCGGCCGTCGTCCACGCGCATCCGCGGTCCGAAAGAGTTGAAGATGCGCACGATGCGCGTCTCCACGCCGTGGTAGCGGTGATAGGCCATGGTCATGGCCTCGGCGAAGCGCTTGGCCTCATCATAGACGCCGCGCGCGCCGATGGGGTTGACGTGTCCCCAGTACGTCTCGGGCTGGGGGTGCACCTGCGGGTCGCCGTAGACCTCGGACGTCGAGGCCAGCAGGAAGCGCGCCTTCTTGGCCCGCGCCAGCCCCAGCGCCTTGTGCGTGCCCAAAGACCCCACCTTCAACGTCTGAATCGGCAGGCGCAGGTAGTCGGCCGGGCTGGCCGGCGAGGCGAAATGGAGGATGTTGTCCAGCGGGCCGTCAATGAAGAGGTAGTCGGTCACGTCATAGTTGATCAAGCGAAAAGAGCGGTTGCCCATCAGATGGGCCACGTTCTCCACGCGGCCGGTCACGAAGTTGTCGAGGCAGATCACCTCATGGCCGCGATTCAACAGCCCATCGCACAGGTGCGAACCTAGGAAGCCCGCCCCGCCTGTAACCACCGTCCGCATCGTCCATCCTCCACAACGCCAACTGCAACCAGGCCACCAACCGGCGCCGGAAACGTCAAGTTACATCATCCACGCCTTGTCCGCAACACTGCGCGAGCCCTTATCGCGGCGGCTTCCACGGTTTGGCGAACTCCGCCGCCACGGCGGCAAAGGCGGCTTTGGGTTCGCGGTGCTCGGTCACGATCCCCTTGTTATTGTACTCGCGCGCCCGGTTGCTCCAAAGGTCCGCGCTGGTCCTTACGTCGCAGTACTGCCACAGGGCTACGCCGCTGATGAAGCCCGACGACCGCGCCATGCCGATCATGCGGCGCAGCAGCTCCGCCTGGTAGTCCTCGGTCCACTTCCTTAGCTCGAACGACCTCGCCCCAGCCACGCCCGCCGCGCCGAACTCCGACAGAATCACCGGCTTGCCGCGGCTGCGGCGTTTGATGATGTCCAGGTACCGGCCTGCCTGTTTGTCCAAGTCCTCCAGACTGCCCACGTACCAGCCGGGATAGATATTCGCCGAGGCCACGTCCACGAGGTCGAAGCAGAGGTCGCCTTCCGGCCGCGACGTGGCCAGCGTCACCAGACGCGTCGGGTCGAGCTGGCGGAACCGCTTCAGGATCATCCTCGCCGTTTCGCGGCCTTCGGGCGTGTCCGTGCGCGCCTCGTTCAAAGCGCCCCACAGAATGACGCAGGGGTGGCGCTCGTCGCGGCGGATCATCTCCTGGGCCTGCTCCAGCGACCGCTGGCGGAACAGGGCGCCCGTCATCTGCTCGGGCGTGGCCTGCCAGTGAGAAAGCTCCTCCCAGAACAGGATGCCGTTTTCGTCGCAGAGATCGAGAAACAGCGGATCGTTGGGGTAGTGGCTGCCGCGCACGAAGTTTGCGCCGAGCTGCTTCAAGATCTCGATATCGCGAAGATGAACGGCCGGCGGCACGGCCGGGCCAAAGTGGGGATGGAACTCATGCCGGTTCACGCCTTGCAGAATGAGCGGCTTGCCGTTGAGCAGCAGGCGCCGGCCCTTGGCCTCGATGGTGCGGAAGCCCACGCGGTCCTGCCACAGGTCCTCGCCCGCCTCCACCGTCAGCATGTGCAGGCTCGGCATGTCCGGCGACCACCAGGCCACGCCGCCCGCGGCGAGGCGCCCCTTGGCTTGGCCACGGGCATTGACCTTCAACGAGCCCAGTTGGCGTCCGTCCAACGCCACGCGCCCCTCGCGCGGCAGCGCCGCGCCGCCCGAAGCCGCGACCAGCGCCTCCACCTCGATCCACCACCGCCGTCCGTCGAACACAGGCCGCGCCGCGATCCGGCGGATATGGACATCCGGCAACCGCTCCACATAGACCCCGCGCGGAATGCCGCCATAGGTGTAGATGTCTTGGCCAGACGTAGTGAGGGGATTATCCGGCCCAAAGCGGTTGTCGGCGCGCACGACCAGCCGCCGCGCACCAGGCTTGGCCGGCGCCACCAACTCGAACGGCGTGTGGGCGCCGTAGTGCCCTCCCAAACGCTGGCCGTCGAGCCACACCTCGGCCGTGTGCGATACGGCCTCGAACACGAGCCGCATCCCGGCGGCGCTTCGCCAAGGGGTCTCGAAGTCGCGCTGAAACCATCCGAGCCCCCTGTGGCGGAAGTGCGCCAGCGACATCTCCCACACGCCCGGCACAGCCAGCCGCTCTCGGAACGCCGCGCGCGGCGGAACCCGCTCCGACGCCCGGTCCGCCGCTACGAATCCCCACACGCCGTCAAGCAAAACCCGCTCGCGGCGGGGGAAGTCCTCGATCAGCCTGCCCATGTCACTCTCTTCCAAAGACGACTGATACCCGCCAGGGAAATCGCTTCCACGTCGCGTTGATGGTTCCAGGGAAACGTCGCGATCGCACGGCAGAGAGCCACAGATGACACAGATGGACACAGATACGACGAAACACAACCGCAGATAGCGCGGATGAGGCAGATGAGGACGGAAGACGACGGGCAGGGGAGAGTGTTCCGGAAAGCGAAATCTTGCTTGTTTGCAGTACGAATCGGCCTCTCAAACCAGCCGAACCTCCACGCAAGAGGACAATAGCCTCGCGCCCCGCCCGCATGACAACCGTTGAGCATAGAGCAGCGGGCTCTCCAAGGCAAGCGGCTGCTTGGTCCAGGCAACTGCGTCCGGCGCTGACCCCACGGCGCGCCCGTGTGTGAGTCCGTCTTTTGCCAGCCCTCACCCTAGTGCTTGCTTGTGGGAATAGCACACTTCCGCAAGCAAGCGCTTCTGAAACAACCTGCCGGCTTGATGCAAGTTCGTGTTACCGGTTGTCTGGGATCAATTGCGGAAATTGGCGCGCCAATATCCGCAACCAATCGCCAGCCTCTTCCGAAGGTGGAGGGGGAACGGCGACTGGTTGAGCAGGGCAGGCGTGCGGCGGGATACTCGCCCCCAGGGAGAGGACGGCGGAAGGCCGATTGAGTGTGTGGCTCGGTGTTGGCGCCGGTCCAAGCGGGCCGAGCGCCGACGAAGCCGCCACAGCGCAAATGCACCCGTCAGAAGTTGGCGCGGGCAGGCACAGGAGCTGCGCCAACGGGGTGTTCCTCGCACTCGTGGCGGCGGTGGCTGCGTTTCCAGCGCGGTCTCAATGCTTGAGCTTCGGCTTGGGCCCCAAAGCCGCCAGACTCAGCGTAAAGGCCACGATGAGATACCCCAGCGTGCGCACCACGATCAGAGGTGTTTCCAGCGCGGCCTTGTAGCCGAGGATCGTGGCAAGATGCGACACGCCGAACAGGCCGAACGCGACACCGACCAGCAGCGGCAGGACCCGCCCCGTTCGTTTGTAGCCAACCACGCCAAAGGCAAGGATGATGACGCACAAGACGAGATTCACGACCAGAATGGGATCCACGGGTCTCCTCCATTTGATGCGCCCGCTGCCGCCGCGCGCAACGCCGACGCCCTTGCCGACGCAGGGGATGCTAGTGCGGTTGTCCGTGTTTGTCAAGGCGGGCCGCGGCGCGTTGGGAGGCGCCGAAGGTCAGACGGCCCCCGCCTCCTGGCCGGCCAGCTCCTTCTCCGCTCGAGCGCAGATGTTGTCCAGCTCGCGGCGCTTGTGCTCGTCTAGCGTGTAAGGCGGCTGGTTGCGGATGCGTTCGAGGCACTCCTCTCTGGCGCGATCCTTCATGTTCTGGCCGTGCTCCAGCCACGAGCGAAGCTTCTCGTGGGGGCGCCTGGGCGATACGGGGAGCAGGCTGCGAACCTTGGAGGCAGTGTCAGGATGCGAGTAGAACTCCTCGGCGCCCAACGCGGTATCGCGCAGGACGTCGTAGAGACCATCGAGCGTCACGATGTCGGGATGCGGCGAAAAGGACCGCACCACTTCCTTGACGTACTCGAAGATCTCGACGTCAATGACGAGCTGGACGCCGCTGAACAGGTCGTCCACGGCCAGATTGCCCGCGCCGCAAAAGACACGAGCGCCCTGCATGGCGGCCACAAGCGCGGACGCCATCTTCTCCATGCCGGCGCGCGCGTCGACGGCGCACGAGCCTGTGTCCAGCGAGCCGCTTTCGGGCAGGTAGTCGAAAGGGGTCAGGCCGCACAGCGCCGGCAGCGCCTGCGAGTTGAGGTAGTCGTACAGATGCCGCCTGGGCGAGCCATAGGCCCAGCACATCGTCCGCAGGTCCACGGGCATGCCGGCCGAGAGACGCGGCAGCATCTCCACCTCCGGGTCGAACAGCTTGAACAACATGTAAGCGCCGAAGGACTGCGCCAGGTAACTGGCCAGGCACCCGGTGGCGGTAATGGGCTTGCACACGCCGAGCATGGGGTAATCGCAAATGCTGTAGAAGCCGATCTCCGCGTGATTCCGCTTCCAGACCGGGTAGTACTTGAGGAAGATGTCGATGTCGTGCTCGGAAATCGTCATGGCGTGGGGGATGTTGACGTTGATGACGAACGGCTTGCCCATGACGCGATGCATTTCAAGAAGGTACGGCGTCTGGCGGATGTCCATGTAGTCGAAGGGTTTGATATTATCGCTTTCCTGCCAGCAGATGCGGAAGCACTCCAGCGCGCGCATCAGCGGCGGGACGTCCTGGGGCGTGCATGGGTAGGAACCGCCCATGCCGAACGAGCGGACAAGCCGGATGAGGTCGCGCAGGTCCTGTCGGGTGGCAGGCCGGACCTGGTCCGTCTCCACATCAATGACCATGATGGAGTAGCCATTGGTCCGCAGAGACCACGCGTCACCAGGTCCTTGGCGCGGCCTCTTTGCCAGCAGCGCCTTTCGGTTGGTCTCCGCATAGGCGTCCAGAAACTTGTCCGTCAGCGCGTGCGACAGGCGGACACGGTCGCCGTCAACGGTGACGCCGGATTGAGTGCGCAATGCGCGCACAAAACCCTGGCTCCGCACGCGCAATCCCACGTCTTCCAGCAGACGTTGCGCCAGCTCGCGACACTGGGCCAGCAGCTCCGGCGTCAAACGAACAGCGTACTCAGGGTAGTGATACCGCATGAACCAGGACTCCCGTCATCGTCTGGACAGGTCAACGTCCGCCAATCGGCGCCGCTGGCGCAGCCCAGGAGACGCCCAGCATTCCTAGACAGCACAGGGCCACAGCCAACTCCACGCCGCGCCGCGTCGCAGATTGCTGCCATCGCTCACGCCCCCTGGCGCTCCGCGAGCCTTGAAGAGATCTCTGGGACACCGCGCCAGCGCCGGTCACGCCTTGCCGCCCCTAAGGACGTCCTCCATGTACACGCGCTTGCCCGTCTGCTGCGCCCTCTGCCCGGCCTCGACCACCGCGATCTGCTCCACGATGTCGTCATAATCGCGCGGCGGCTTGCCGGTGCGGACCATGTTCCGGAACTTCTTCACGATCCGGTCCGCCCCGTGCAGGAACTCCGGGTCGCCGATGGGACCGGAGTGGATCGCCCCGCACTTGCTGTAGGCTTCCACGTAGAACGAGCAGCGCTCGGGGAACACGGCCACGCTCGGGTTCAGGATCATGACGCTGCGTCCGTTCTTGAGTCCCAGCCTCAGGCACTCCAGCGGCGCGCTGCCCATGGCCTCCACCCATTCCACACCCTTGCCGAACACGTTGATGGCCAGGGCGATGCCGTGGATGAGGTACGCGAGGCAGGTATCCAGGCTCTTGAAGATGTCGCCCTGGCCAGCGGTTTCCTGCGACATCGCCCCGCCCACGCCCTTCACCACGCCCAACATCACTCCCGGCACTTCCTCCGGTCTGCACTTCAGCGCCACAGCCGCCTGCGACAGCGTGCGCCAGTCCGCGCCCGCCGGCTCGATCTCATCAAATCGCCTGCGAAACGTGTCGGCCGCGATCACCTCGCTCAAAATGGACGAATTGTAGAGCGGTGTCTTGTGCTTGCGCGCCAGGCGGATCATTTCCCTCGCGTCCTTGAGCGTGGACGCGAACGGCTTGTCCACGAACGTCGGAATCCCCTTTTTCAAGAACGGCGCGGCCAGCTTGAGGTGGTCGCCGCCGCCGCCGTTGCAGTCGCTCACAAACACCGCGTCAATGCCCTCCGTCGCCTCGTCCACGGTGCGGCAAGGCTTGGCCGTGCCCAAGAACGCCTGGCTGAACCTTTCGGCCCGCGCGAAGTCGTAGTCCCAACACCGCGTAATCTCAAAGTCATAGGTCGTGGGCAAGGTGATCCGCGCCGGGTTATACCAGTCCGTGGCGTAGTAGTGCACGATCTTGTTGTATTTCTCAAGCACAAGCGGATCGCACGGTGCGAAGAGCGTGCCAAAGTAATAGCCATGCGTGTCGCAGCGAAGCATGGCCAGACGAATCTTGCGCGTTCTTGACTTCCCCATTCGGAGTCTCCCTGCAATTCCAAAGGAACAAGTATTGACTTACTTGGTCTCAAAGTATATACTTGTTGTCATCAAGATGCAAGAGGTCAATGGATTCCGACCACCGCCCAGGATCACCAGCCCCCATGCCAAAGCACTGCGCCATCGAGAAGCATCTGCGCCAGTCCATTCAGCAGGGACGCCTGCGCCCCGGCGACAAGCTGCCACCCGACGAAAGCCTCATTCGCCAGTTCGGGTGCAGTCGCGGAACAGTGCGCCGGGCAATGCAAACATTACTCAATGAAGGACTTGTGGAAGGCATCCGCGGCGCGGGCACCTTCGTGCGCCCACAACCCCGCGAAAAGACTTTTGGCGTCATTGTCCCCAACGTCACAAACCCTGACCACGCTGCCCTCATCACCGCCGTATCCGCCATTGGCGCGGGCATGGGCTATCGCATGATGGTCTACGTCACCGCCAGCGAAGAACACAGCCCCGACGAATGGCACGCCATGGAGAAGCAGTGTATCGAGGAGATGGCCAGCCGGCGCATCGCCGGCGTGCTCAAAGCCCCCACCGACATCCCGGTCGAGCCAGAGTACAGGGCGCTCCTGCGCGCACGCGGCCTCAATTACGTCATCCTCAACGATTTCTATATGGACCGGCGCGGCGAGCACCACGTGCTCGTCGATGAGCGCGCCAACACCACGGCCGCACTAAAACACCTCGCCGGCCTTGGCCACCGTCGCATCGCTTACTGGTATCAGGTCGGCGATCCTCACGCCGAAGTCGAAGCCTCTATGCCGTCGGCCGCGGCCGCCCTTGGCTTGCCCCCGCCCACGCTCCTGTCCGACCGGTCCCCACTGCCAGAGGTGATCGCCTCGATCCTGGC
>CAYYEE010000143.1:0-9543 GCA_964470775.1 uncultured Planctomycetota bacterium
GGCCGCTGCTGCGCCACGGCATCCTCAAAGAGCGCATGGCCGATCTGCTCGCCGACGCGCTCCGCGCCGCGGCGCTGCGCATCGCGGGCTATCGCGCCGACGTCATCGAGTTCATTTCTCCCGAGCACACGGCCCGCAATGTCATGATCCGCGCCGAACGCACGGCCGCTCCCGCGGGCGAGGACGCCGCGCGCGAGTATCGCGAACTGCGGGATTACTGGGGCGTGAAGCCGCCCATCGAGGAATTGCTGGGCGCGGAGTTCCAGCGGCGGGTGGGAAGCGCCTGACAGGCCGGCCCCGTCCGGCTTGTCTGGCCTCTCCGACTGGTCCGACGGGAGGGGCGGCAACCGCGGCCTACAGGTGGCGCTTGATCTTGTCGAGCAGGTTCCGCGACATGTCTTCGTCGCCGAAGATGCCCACGCGGATGCCGATGGAGGTGATGTTGTCCTCCACCCGCGCCAGCGAGATGGTAATCTTGGTATCGCTCGGCGTGCGCGCCACGACTTCGCCCTTGGCAGCGTCTTTGGCGCTGTTGATCGTGATGTAGCCCAGCTCGTCCACAGCCTTCTTTGCCGCGGTGAAGGCGCGGTCCAGAGACGCGGCCTGCGTGGTCTTCAACTCGCCCTGAACGTAGCTGATCGCGCCTGCGCCCGCTGCCCCGGCCACCAGCAACAGACACCCGTTCAGGCTGACCGCGCAGACCGCCACCAAGAGAACCCAAGCCGCTTTACTCAACCGCATCATTCTCTCTCCAACTGAATGGTTCGTTCTTGCTGCCTGCTGGATTCTCACGTCTTGCGGCATCGCTTCTGGCCAGGATTGGCCGCGCCGCCCTGCGTGCTTTCGCCACGGCGCGCCTGTCTTCCCGCGACGCCTCAGCATGATAGCGCGTTCGCGCCTTCATTTTCAAGCCGGGATCAGGCGCTGCGTCTGGTCGTGTCTGCCTGGGTTGTGGCGGGCGCCAGGTCGCGTTTCATCCTGCCTCGGCCAAGCGCCGGGGATACGCTCGCGGCATCGGGGTTTTTTCTGTGGGCACATTCGGCGCAAGCCCTTCCCTTGGCTCTCGGCACGCAGCCTTTTGTGGCTGGCGCAGGCCCTCGGCCCTTCGCCGCGCGCCACCTCGGGAGGCATGCTACGGGCTCCGCCCATGAGAAACGATGTAAATTACTGGTATACAGTGTTTTACGCCAGTCTTTACGCGGATTGACCGGCTTTGCGGTTTCCACGTCAGGCGCCTCAGGAAACCACCCTCACCATGACGCGGCTGAGTCATTTTGATCGCTGGACAAAAAAGGCACTTGACATCTGCCCAATAACCACGCATAATAGACGGTGAGGCTTGCAAGCTGTCAAGCTGGCAGAAGTGAGGGAAGGAGGCTGGAGATGAAAAAGCCATTGACGCGAGTACAACCTCGAAGCGCCGCGCCGCCAGGCCGCGGAGTGAGCGCTTTTACATTGGAAGAGCTGGTGGTCGTCATCGGCATCATCTCCCTCTTGTTCTCCATGCTCCTGCCGGCGCTGAGCATGGCCAGGGCCAAGGCGCGCGGCGCCGTGTGCGTCAGCAACCTGCGCCAGATGGCCATGGCCATGGAGGAATATCGGGAGAACTACGACGACTATATTCCCAAGGTTCTCCAGAAAGTCGCCTTTCGCGACATGGGCGAGTCGTGGTCGCTGCTGCCCAACGCCTACGCCGTTGTCGTGGAAGAGCCAGCTTCGGCAGGCAGTTCGGCGGCATCGTCCTTGGAGCGGTTTGTGCGCGATCCGCGCGTGCTGCAGTGTCCCGAGCTGGCCGGCCGGCCAGGCAACTCCTACGGTCTCAACGGCCAGGTGATCGACTACGTCAACAAGTTCCGCATGGTCCCCAACCCCGCGGAAGTGCCGCTGGCCTTTGACAGCGACCAACCCGTGGGTCGGTACTACTCGGACCTCTCAAACCGCCATGTCGGATGCGCCAATATCCTGTACACCGATTTCCACGTGGCCCAGCAATACTACGACACGCTGTTCAGCTTTTCCTCGGCCGCGCCTCTGGCCGGCGTAGGCGTCCACGACAGCGACCTCTTCACCCTGGCCACGGGCACCGTAACGGCGCACAGCGCCAAAAAGGCGGACGCGCGCCTCCTGGGCGGCGGGTTCGGTTACATCACCCCCTACGGCATCGTCCCCATCCCCATCCGCGTCTACTACCAGATCAACAACAACACGCCTGTGCTGGTGAGCAACGACGCCAACGCCAATCCGTGCGGCCTGACGCTGCCACCCCTTCAGCCCGGGGACAAGATCAACATCATCGGCCAGCGCAGCGACAACGGGTGGACGTTCAAGGGCGGCGACGGCAGCGGCCACGTGTGGGTGTTGGGCCATGGCGACACCGTGCCCACGATATCGGGTTGCGCTGGAGAAAGCAGCATCAAGGAGGTCTTGTCCGCTTACGTCACCTCCGACGGGAAGGTCAATATCGGAGAGGACTCGGTCATCTACCTCTTCGAGTTCTCGCAGAACACGGACTACACGCGGTACACGAACGCCGACTTCCAGGACACGGTGGTCCTGGTGCAGTTCTCTCGACAGTGAGGTTTTTCGCGCGAGGGTGGTCCAGGGCGGCGGCGGGCGGGCGCGGTTCTGACGCGCCGGGTTCGGCCGCTCGCGGAATCTGAGGACTAGCTTGCGCACGCCGGAAACAGCAGGCCGAGCCGGCGGTCCGCGGCGTCGCCGCCCTGGCCGTCCTGGCCCGAAAGGACATGGCGGCAAGCAGGAAAGGAAGCAGCCATGAAATCCAAGAAAGGCTACACTCTGATCGAGCTCATCTTCACGATGGGCATCATGTCCCTGCTCTTGTCCATGCTGCTGCCCGCGTTGGACATGGCGCGGCGCCAGGCCCGCATGGCCGTGTGCGTCAACAACCTGCGCCAGATCGGCCAGGCCATGGACGCGTATAGTCATGACCACGACGACTACATCCCCTCTGTCCTGGCCCGCACCACGCCCCCGGACCTGTCGCCGTCATGGTCGTTGCTGCCCATGGCCCAGGCCACCGAGGCGGCGCCCGACCGCCTGGGCTTCGCCGCCTACTGCAAGGACAACCGCATTCTGCGCTGCCCCGAGGTCACCCGCCTCGACCGGCCGTCCTACGGCGTCAACGGCCGCGTCACCGATGCCGTGCGCCGCTTCCGCCAGATTCCGAACCCGTCCGAAACCCCCATTTCCTTTGACACGCGCGTGGCCGTGGGCTACTACACCTCCGACATGGAGCGCCGCCACCTGAACCACGCCAACATCCTCTACGCCGACACGCACGTCGAGACCCGCTACGCCGACTTCCTTCTCGACTTCACCGGCGCCTCGCCCTTGTACGGCGGGGGCTCCTCCTCGGATCCGGCGGAATCGCCCACCAGCGGCGGCACGTTCTCGTTCGTGCTGCGCATCTCGGGCACGCCATGGAACTACGCCATCTTCCGCGTGTACGAGAACGGCCAGGAGTTCGCCAACGCCTATCTCGTGCGCCAGACCGGCGACCCCGACGACCAGAACGTAACCATCGGGCCCTATTTCCTGGACCCGGCCAACAGGACGTACACCGTGTATCTTGAAAAAGACGGCCGCGGCGCCAACCCCATCTGGTTCTCGCTGGCCGTCAACGGCGGTTCCTGGGCGCATATCGCGACACTGAATCAGAACAACCCCATTGACGTCGTGGACATCACGAGTCTGCTGGCGGGACGCATGTAGAACCCGGCGGCGCAGCCACAGCCAGCCGCCGAGCGAGCGACGGAGGCGTGAGGCCTTCGGGGCTGGCTCGGCGGCGGGTTTCGCTTCGGAGAGATCTGGCAGGGAGGTCGGGCTAACGATGCGGTTGCAGGCAAGAGCGCGGCGGCGGGCCTTCACGCTCATCGAGATGATCTTCGTCATGGGGATCATCTCTCTGCTCATGTCCATTCTGCTGCCCGCCGTGGACATGGCGCGGCGGCAGGCCCGCATGGCCGTGTGCGTCAACAACCTCCGCCAGATCGGCCAGGCCATGGACGCGTATGGCCGCGACCATGACGACTACATCCCCTCTGTCCTGGCCCGGACCACGCCTCCGGACCTGTCGCCGTCATGGTCGTTGCTGCCCATGGCCCAGGCCACCGAGGCGGCGCCCGACCGCCTGGGCTTCGCCGCCTACTGCAAGGACAACCGCATTCTGCGCTGCCCCGAGGTCACCCGCCTCGACCGGCCGTCCTACGGCGTCAACGGCCGCGTCACCGATGCCGTGCGCCGCTTCCGCCAGATTCCGAACCCGTCCGAAACCCCCATTTCCTTTGACACGCGCGTGGCCGTGGGCTACTACACCTCCGACATGGAGCGCCGCCACCTGAACCACGCCAACATCCTCTACGCCGACACGCACGTCGAGACCCGCTACGCCGACTTCCTTCTCGACTTCACCGGCGCCACGCCCTTGCGGGGCGCCGGCGGCGGATCGGGCGGGGGCGGCGGCGGCGGCGGCGACCCCAGCGATCCTTCCACGCCCGAAGAACCGGCGCCGCCTTCCGGCGCCACCTTCAACTTCGTGCTGCGCATGGCCGGCCAGCCCTGGAACTGGCTCGCTTGGACGCTCAAGGAGAACGGCGTGGAGTTCGCCAACGCCACCATGACGCGCAGCCCCGGCAGCCCCAACGAGCAGACCATCAACCTCGGCCCCTACTTCCTGGATCCGCAGAACAAGACGTACACGGTGACCGTTTCGACCGACGGCACGGGCGGCAACCCGGTGTGGATGTCCATCAACGGCAGCTCGTGGAACAAGATCACCACGCTCAACCACAACAGGCAGACCCGCACGGAGGACATCACCAGCCTGCTGCAAGGCAATATGTAGCGGCCCGTTGAAAAGGCGCCGCGCGGGCGGGGACATGGCGCCTCAGCCCGCCAACGGCGGGAGCGCAACGCGGCCCTGGAACAGACGCGAGACTTGCGACGGGCTGGCAGGCTCGGGCGCATTCATGGCGGAAGCTCGCCCCTCCGCCCCGAGAGGCGCCGCGTCTCGAGCGCGGCGCCTCTCGCCCTTTTCGGGGCTTTGCGCACGCCACATAGCCGCCGGCGTCCCTTCAACTCTCCTGCTGAAAGACCAGCCACCCGAAATCCGCGGCCGGGTTCAGGTCTCCCCACGCCAGGCATCCCTGGACAGGGACGCGCTTCGCCCACGAGCAGGAGAGATCACCCTCCTTCTCCTGGGGGACGCGTGGTAGACGACGTTGACGCGCCGGGAGGCGGCCCGGCCCCTGGCGGCCGGTGAGCCAGAGCAGCGGGATTTTGATCGTGGCGCGCCAGCCACCCGCGCCGGGATGCGTCACGCAACGCAAGGGCTCTTTGCCGCGGGCGGTGTGGCCGTCGTCCTTGACGCAAGAGCCGGCGCCGTCCGCTCTGAGGCGGAAGAGGACTCTGGGCAGCGTGCGGCTGGGCTCGATGACCACCTTCGCTGTTTCGCCCTGGGCGCCGGCGCCAAGGGCCGGATCGCTCCTGGTGAAAGCCGCGGACTCGATGCGGAAGGGGCAGATGCGGATGTTAAGGCGAAGGCGCTTGGCCGCGACCCGGCGGAGTTTCTGAAGACAAGGCGCGGCGTTGCGGCCGTATCGGGGAATGATGCGCGAGGGCGCTGTATTGAAGAAGAGGAGGCGCGGAGCGGCCGTTCAGAGCAAATCCCAGACCTCTATGGCCGTTCGGCACGCTTCCTCAAAAGCCAGAGTTCGAGGGCTGGCCAGGAAGCCGGTCTGGACCGCGCGGTGCAGGGCCTCCATGTGGCGCCGCTCCTCGGCCGGCGCGGTCGAGCAAAGCTTCTCCACCACCGACCGCCTGGCGGGGACAAAGTCCCTTTCGCGGCCGATGATCTCCAGCGTGTGCCGGTTCTTGAAGAAACGCAGCAACTCCCGCACGCCCGGTTTGCGGACGCCGCTGGGGGTGATGGCGATGCCGGCGCACCACAGCTCCGTCTCCGGAACGGGGACAGGCAGAATGTCGATCGCGAACGCGGCCCTGCGCCGCCATTCGCGCAGCATCGTGGCGATCTCCACCACCCCCCACGCCTCGCCGCGCACGAACATCTCTCGTTCGTCGAGCGCGCTATCGGGCGCCTGGACAAACCCCATGCGCGCGCGGAACGCCTTCATGGCCCGGATCACGGCGCGCGTCTCGGCATCGGCCAGCGAGGGCGAGGCGGTCTCCACCGCTTTCGAGTTCAGAGCGCGCGCCATCAGGGCAAAGCGCTTATAGTTGAGCCCCAGCGCAACGCCCTTGATGCCTCCAGAGCCAACTGACCCGCCCGCTCGTGTGTTGTTTCGGAAATGCCTTGCCTTTCCGAAACACCACAGGGCGGGCTAAGTCGATACTTTGGACGCGTCAAGCGCCGGGTTTGTGTCATCCAGTTCTCGCCAGGTTCCGTCGCGCCGCCTCTCCTGCGCACCGCCCCCCACATCCCGCGGCTGTTCCGGTGACTTGTTGCGATCCCGCCGCTGGCAGGCTGTGGCGCCATGTCCCTGCCGGCGCCGTGTCCTTTTCAACGGGCGGATAGCAACCGAGGATTCTTCTTTTTGGGAGTAACGTGCGTGCTGACCCCATTGGGCGCGGCCTGCCGCGCGGGCGCGGACGGACGCGATTGGCTTGACGCGCGCGAGTGCGGCGCCTCTGGTTCCATCTTCGAGACCCGCGCCGCGACGGAGGCAGGCTCGCGCCGCATCGTAGCGGCCGACGCAGGGGACTTCCGCCCGGGCCAGGGCGTCATCATCTCCCGCTGCAATCCGCGCTGCGACGATCTGATGCTCTGGGGGCCGCGCCACACCCACGCGCGGCGGCCGGTCAAAGACGAGATTGAGATCCGAGGCGATTTCAGCGCGCAAGGAGATTGGACCATCTTTCTGCTGGACATCGCCCCGGCGAACCCGTCCGTCTTCCGCTGGTCCAGCGACCTCGCGCGCACATGGCATTCCGACATCCCCATCACCTATGACTGGCAGCCTCTAGGCGGCAGCGGCGTCGAGGCGCGCTTCCGCCGGTTCGACTGGCGCGAGGGTTACACCGTCAGCATCATCTTCCGCGATCAACTTGAGACCGTGATCGAGAGCGCGGACGGAAAGGTCCTGACGCTTCGCGACCCCGCCAGCCACGCAACCGCCGACGCCATTGTGCGGCACAACGACACGGACGCGCTCCAGGCCGCCGTGGACCGGGCCATCCGGGAGCGGAAGAACCTTTTCCTGCCCGCGGGGCGCTATCGCCTCTCACGGCCGGTCGTCGTTCAAGACGCGCCGGCCATCGCCATTCAGGGTCAAAACGCCGCGGACACGGTTCTGGACATCAGCGAAGGCCGCGGCGCCTGTCTGCACGTCAAAGGGGGCAAGGAGGTGACGCTGCGCGACCTGGGGATGCTGGGAGGCTCCGGCTTTGCCGAGCGCGACCAGGCCGGGTGGCTGGACACGCGCGGCAGTTCGTACACGTGGGGGTTCTTCCTCAAGTCCAGCGCGGCGATGTGGATGGCCGGGACGGAACGCCTCCTGGTCGAAAACTGCCATGCCCGCCGCATGACGGGCGAGTGCTTCTACGCCAGCCCGCCCCGCCGAGAGCCTGGCCAGGTTCCCCAAAACCACGCTTGCACCAAATCGGTCACGTACCTGCGCTGTTCGGTGGAGGACTGCGCGCGCAACGCTTTCAACAACAACTTCCAGGGCCGCGATGTCGCCGAGGATACCAACATCCTCTACTGCCGCATTCAGGACATGGGCGGATGCGCATGGGAAGGCGCCTCGCGTTTCGTCCGCTTCATCGGCAACCATGTCCGCAACGCCGGGACCGTGGCGATGGGCAACATCAACAGCCGCGACCGCTTCTTCGAGGAAGAGGGCCGCTCCGCCCAGCACATCATCGCCGACAACGTCTTCGAGAAGAGCTGCTCCTATGGCGGCTGCGCCATCCGCGCGGCCTCGGGCGCCAGCCAGGTGATTATCCGCAACAACCTCTTCGTGGACTTCAACGCCTCCGCTGTCGAGATCAGCGGCGATACGGGGTCGCGTTCGCTGCCCTCGGCCAATGCGCTGATCACCGGCAACATCTTCGACATGACCGCCGCGGGTGAAGAGCCGGTCAAGCGCGCGGCCGTCCGAGTCACCGCCTCGGATGTCACCGTGAGCGACAATCAAATCTACGTTCGCGGGCCCGCCGATGCGCTGCTCACCGGCGTCTGCGTGCGCGAGGACGCGCTGAACGTGAACGTCCATGACAACTTGGTCCGCCACTGCGGAACAGGTTTCGCCGCCACGCGCGCCCGGGGGTGGGTCGGCGAGGTGGTGGACGCAGCGACATTCCGGCGCAAAGACGACACTTGGGGATATGGCTGGCCGCCCCTGCCTGCGCGGCGGTCGCACGGGTACAAGGGCTGGAAGCTGGTGTGGTTGAAGGACGGGCCAGACCCCGCGGCGATCATGGGCATTTCCAACGCCATGAAGCTGCTGGAACTGATGGAAGGCGGATACGCGGGGGTGGATGGCGTGTCGGCCGTAAGTCATTTCGACCCGGAGACGTTGCGCTTCACCCTGAGCGCCCCGCGCGAGATGAAGCCCGGGGAAGCCTTCGAGATGTTCCCGCCCGAGGCCAATTGGAGCATCCACGGCAACACCATCGCCGATTGTCTGCGGCCGGTGGCGCTCGACGCCTATGGCAGCGAGACCTCGGTATTTCGCAATAACACCATTGCGCGAGGCGGCGCCGAAGGGGCGGAGGCGGCTATCTTCGTCGGCGGATTGTTCATGCTGCTCGATAATCAACTTTCGGGATTTGAGGATGTGGAGCGCGCCATTGTCCGCTCGACCGGCGATCCGCTCGGCCGCGCGGCGAGGGCCGTCATCGAGAACAACCGTTGCCGGCCGCGCGCAGGCGAGCCGCCGGAGCGCCGGGCCGGAGGGCGATAAAGCTGCGCCGCCCACAGGGAGGACACGATGAAGACCGTCTGGGCATGGAGCATGATCTTGCTGGCCGCTTGGTCAATGCTGGCGGGTTCCGCCACTCGGGCCGCTGACGCGGAACTGCTGAAGAACCGCTCGTTTGAGACGCCCGGAGGAAAGGTCGCGCGCGGCGTCCATCCACTGTACTGGAGTCCCTACGAACACCCCAAGCCGGCGGAGGGCGCCGCGGTCGGCGAGGTGCGGATCGTCAGGGACGACGACCTGAACGCCAAAACGGCGCTTGAGATCATCGGCCCCCGAAGCATCTCCTTTATCCAGACCGTCAGGGCGGTCCAGGCCGGCGAGACGCTGACGCTCAAGTTCCGGGCGAAAGGCGCCTGCCCGAATGGCGGCGCGGTCTCCTGTTCGCTTGGCTTCCTCAACAGCCAGGGCCGCTATGGCAAGCAGATTCCCTTCTACCCCAAGATCGCGCGCGCCGCCAAGCCGGAGTGGCAGGAGTTCTCGTTCCAAACCGAGGTCCCCACGGGCACGGCTCAGGGCGTCAACGTTATTCTCGGCGTGAATCTGAAGGAAGGCGAGAGCGTGCGGTTGGCGGATGTCTCGCTCC
>CAYYEE010000144.1:0-9499 GCA_964470775.1 uncultured Planctomycetota bacterium
CGGCGCGCGGCGCGACAAGGGCGGGCTGGGCGTGGTGCAGAGCGGCGCGGAACGGCTGAAATCGCTCGCGAATCCGTGGATTGTGCTCGAAGAGCCGGAAACGCGGGACATGCTGAAGTTTGCGGACCTGGGCCAGTGGGCCGCGGCGCTGGGCGCGTGTGGGCGCATGGCGCAGCGCGCCAAACCCGGCGACAAGCCGTTGTTCGACGCGCTGCGAGGGGCGCTGGAGGGGTTGCGGCTGTGGGATGGGTTTGATCACGCCGGGGGGTGGAAGGCGTGGGAGCAGGGCGCGCTGCCCGGCCGGCTGCTGGACCTGGCCAAGGTGGGGGGAAGGCCGCTGATCGCCGGGTTTGCCAAGGCGCTTGAGCCCATGATCTCGGCCTTGAGCCACTTGGCCAGATGCAGGGACGAACTCCCGCGCAAGGGTCCGGACCCGCTGGTCGCGGACCTGGTGGTCAACGCCAAGCGCCGGGCGGACGCGGGGCTGCTGGACGAGGCGGCGCTGCGGCTCTACCGGGCCGTGGAACTATTGGCGGAGCGCAGGCTGCGGCTGAAGCACGGGATGGAAAACGACAGCATCAAACCCCAGCAGACGCCGGAACCGCTGAGAGGCGAACTGCTGCAACGCAAGGGCGACCCAGGCGGCGAGGGGTGGAAGCTAGGCTTGCAAGACACGGCCCGGCTGCTGGACGCGCTGGGCGACGAGACGGGCAAGCGGATCGTAGAAGCCTTGCCCAAGCTGGGCGTCCATGCGCGAAACAACAACTGGCTCATCCACGGCGAAGGGCACGTGACAGAAAAGCAGTGGCTCAGCTTCCTGAGCCACTGCATGGCGGCGCTGGGGATTGGGGAAGGAGACGCGCCGCGCTGGCCGGCCTTTGGGGCGCCGAAGACCTGACGAGCGCGGCGGCAATCTCGGATTGAAACAAAGAGTTTTTTGCTTCCGCCAGTGGAAGGCTTTGGATTGGCGGCGCGAGGCATGGCCTTACCCGCCGTCTTGCGGCTCCTCCGGGTAGTCCTCGTCCACGATATTGAGGTTGATGATGAAACTGCCATCCACGATCTCGCCGTCGGGGTCGCAAAGCAGATCGTCGAACTCGATGTCGTCCTGGATCATTCTGGCCAGGCGCGCGGTTTCCCCCCGTTTCCAGGGGCGGCCGTCCAGCTTCCTGATCTTGACCCAGGTATAGACGGAGAGTTCGTAGGCGTCTTCGAAGTCAAAGTCACGGATATCGTTGATGAAGACCTCGAAATCGGCGGGGTAGGCGTAGAGCAATGTTACGCCGTATTTGGCTGGCCGCTCGCCGGTCTGTAGGGCGAGGAAGTTGCGGAGGCGCTCCATTCCCGAATCGCACTCGCATTCCATCAACAGGAAGCCGATGTAGCGGGACATGAAGAACAGCTTGGCGCTGAGACTGCGCAACTCGTCTTTGTTTTTGCTTGCGCGAATCCGGGCGATGCACGCTGTCTCCCACGCGCGGAAGCAGGTCATGGCCTGGCGCATGTAGTCATCGTGCGTGCGATTCTGGGGGCTTTGCGTGGTGGGCATGGGGGATCCTTGGGTTGGCGTTGAGGGGGACTGCGAGTGTTCTGGGAACGGGGGGCGCTACGCTGGCCGGGCATGGGGCGCGGCGCTGGCGATGAGGGACGCCCCCAGTTCGTCCAGGGCCTTCCATGCGGCCGGGTAGCCACTGGCGGCTGCATCGCGGTAGAGCGTTTTCGCTTCTTCGATGTTTTGCTCGACGTGGGTTCCCGTCCGGAGCAGGTCCGCAAGCACGCACGAGGCGTGGGCGTCCGTTTGCGCAATGGCCTGACGCAGCGAGTGGATGCCAGCAGTGGCTTCCTGGGGGCTGCTCGTCGCCCTGACCATCATCTCGCCCAGCCTCCCCATGCAGCGGGCCTCGTTCAGCGCCGCGCCCTGGGCATAGAGATCGCGCGCGGCGGCGGTGTCGGGAGGGATCCCTCTGCCTTTCTCAAGCAGGAAGCCACCGTGAAAGGCGCACGGGCCATCGCCGCGCTGCGCGCCTTTGCGAAACCACTCCAGGGCCTGCCGGCTGTCGGGCGGGGTTCCCAGCCCGTCGCGGAACATGCGCCCGAGGATGTACATGGAGTCCGCGTCGCCCAGTTCCGCGGCCTGGTGGAAAAGGCGCATCGCCTTGGCGTAGTCCTGTGCGGTTCCGTCGCCCGCAAAGCAGGCCTTGCCCAGGTTGAAGCAGGCGTCGGGGATGGACCGGTCAGCCGCGCGTTGGTACCACTCCATGGCCTGCGCCCGGTCCTGGTATGGGTTGTCGCCCGTTTCGAGGACAACGGCGAGGTGGTACATGGCTTGGGCATTGCCCTCATCCGCAAGGCGGCGGAACCACATGGCGGCTTCGGCGTAACCTTCGTCCCGCAAGAGGCTGGCGCTGGCCCCCAGCAGCAGGCCGAGCCGGAACATGGATTCCTTGTTCCCTGCGTTCGCTTCGGCTCTCAGGCTGGCCAGCAAGGGTTCCTCGGCCTGGGCTCTTGGGGGGGCGTGCCTCGGCCGCGTGTCCTCTCGGAGGGACTCGACTTCCCCAGACATCACAAAGCTCCAGTCCGCGCATGCTTCTTTGAGGGCAGCGATATCTTGCTTTCCTGTTGGTTCGTCCGGCTCCATGTCCAGCATGAGCAGCGCGACTCTGGGCAGCGCCCAAGCAATGGCCTGCACGGCGCTGGAGTCAAAGGGGGCCTCCTGCCCTTGGTCCACCAGGATGCACAGACGGCTGCTGGTCAACCGGCGACTGGCTCGATGCCCCGTGACGCGGCGGACGTGTTCCTCCGAGGCGCTGGCGTCATGTCCCGAGGCGGTTTCGCTGTTGAGCAGCGCCCACCTTGCCTTGCTGCCGGTGGCTGGGCTGGGCGGCTTAAGGCACAGCAGAACGCGGTTCTTTTTGTCGAACACGACCATGGAATACCCATTGCTCATCAGAACCCCCCTTGGATGAACTCCTGAAGTGGTTGGGGACAATGTGTCTAGGCCAGAAAGGCCCTTGCCCTTGGCCCACCAAGAAGGCTTTCAGACAGACGCGGGCAGGCCGTTGGTCATCATTCCGGCCAGCGGTTTTTTGGAACGATCTGCCTGCGGCGCGTCAGGCGTTCCTGCCCGCCAGGCTTTGCCGGATGCTTTTCACGCAGATGTCCAGGTCGTTCAGCCGCTCGCGAATGGCGGCGCGCGCCTTGAGGCCGGGACCCCGAAATATCTCGTCGAAATAGTGCGCCTCGACATCGGTGCAATAGAGTCGCTTGAGTTCGCCAATCAAAGCGTCGTGGTCCGGTGGCCGGGTACCGCCGATCACCAGGACGGAACCGGCAATCGGTTTGCCGTGTATCTCGTCGACGAGCATGAAGAGACCGCCTGGCCCCATGAAGTGGCGAAGGGTGTCGGCGGACGAGCAGAAGCCGCCCCAACTCTTGCACTCCAAGCTGTACCATGCGTCTTTGCCGTCGGGGCCGGGCCGCCGGATGAGGCCGTCGGTCAGGATGCGCGTGCGCTTGCGCAGGATACGGATGAATTCTTGCTTTACCTCCGACTCCAGCCCGCACTTTCGCTGGCCGCTCTCGATCTTGTCCGCGACAGCCCGCAGATCGTGCTTCTCAATGGCGCTCCCCATCTTCGAGGCCTCGAATCCCAGGTCCTGGAAGTGAGCCAGAACCATGGGCTCGTAGAAGTTCTGGTAGCCGCGTATCCAGTTCTCGAAGCCATTCAGACGGTTGGCGGGGTCATCCGTCACCACCGTGGAGCCGGGATCGGGGCGGCACAACTGGCAGGGAGAGGGTTGGGGCCTGCCTTCGGCGCGCGCCCAGTTCGAGAGGTCCGTTGGGTCAAGAGCGCACAGCTTGACGTAGAGGCCTGTCGTGAAATTGGCGCGCTTCGAGGAATGAATCGTGCCACACGACGCCTTGTGCAAGACAAGGTACCCGCTCTCCTGGCGTTCGCAGGTGTTCAGGACGAATCCATCCGGGTTCGCCTTGACCCAGTCCAGATAGCCCGCATCGTCTCTGACAAAGACCTTCATCACTATTTCCTTAGAAGAGCCGAAGAACCGCCTAGGAGGCCGCTGAGCCGCCGCATCATTATATGTCGAGCTCGACCCAAATCTTTAATTCTTGCGATTCGCGTCCTTGATTACCCATGCGTCGGGGCGATGCCTCGCTTCTGGTGGCGTGGTGGCCTCCTCGACAAAGCGCGCCGGTTGTGGCGCGCAGACTCATTTGCCCGCGAACGCGGCGAGGTGGCAGGGCTTGTCGTTGAACCAGACGCCAGAACCGGCGCAGTTTTCGCCTTCGACGGTCAGCTCGACGCCGTGGCCGACCTGGGTTTGGGCGGGCCTGAGGCTGTGGCGCACGTGTTCGATGAAGCGCTGGGCCTGTTCGCGATGGTCGCGTTCGGCCGGTGTGGAGGGCGCTTTGGGGGCGGATGGGTGCTCGATGAGGTAGGCCTGGAACAGCCGGGGCCAGGCTTGCTGGAACATGGCATGGTTTTCAAGGACTTCCATGCCAAGGGCGCGCTTGGGGCCGACGGCCACGATGCCTACGGCGTCCTGGGGCATGGCTGGCGGTTCGTGCGGTTTCTGGCATCGCCGCCCCTCGGCGGCGAAGAGGTCGGAGAGGCACTCGGTGCGCGACTCCACGTTTGCGGCTTCGAGGTGTCTGGTGACGGATTCCCAGACTTCGGCCTGGTCGCTCTGAGCGCCCTTGCCCTGGCGGCTCGAGCGGTGGACGCTTTGGGTCTTGAGTCGCCGGAGCGATGGCGGGGCGGAGTGGCGGACGCTGAAGGCGCGCGACACGCTGCGCCAGCGGCCGGCTTCGACGCAACTGACAGGCAGCTTGAGCTTGGACCCGGCGGCGACGATGACGGTGATGTTGACCACACGGTCCTGCTTGGCGCCGGCGAGGATGTCGCCTTCGGGGATGAGGAGAGGGAGGTCGCCGCGGTTTTCGACCACGAGCACGGGGACATGGCCGGACTCGTCCACTTCGCGCACCTCGGCGAGGCCCTGCTTCACGGCCTCTTGCAGCAGGATGGACGACGCTGGGCAGCCGTTGGACGCAATGAGCGGATAGAAGGTGAGACCGTCGCGGAAGACAGGCTCTCCGAGCCGCATGGCGGCGATGGCTTCGCTCGCCTTGGCGGCGCTGTCGGCGGCATCGCTCTTCCCTGACCACGGCAGTTTGGTGATCATGGCGAGGAGGAGCCGCGTCTCGGGCAGGCAGTCGGCCTCGGACAGGCCTTTGAGTATGTGGGCCATGCCCTCGACAAACGCGTCATCGCGCTTTTGGGCGTCCTTGAAGATCTCCGCAACCTTGGCGTGGAGAGCCCACTTTGCGCCGGCCGGCGGTAGGCTCGGCCGCGGGATATGCCGCCCTTTGGGCAGATCAAAGATCTCCAGCGAAAGGAGGGCGAAGGCGTTGGGATCGCGGCCCCAGATGCGCTCGCGGGCCGCGGACCTGAGATTCCCTTCGCGTGAAAGGCGGGCGCCGCTTTGAGTGCCTGCCCCTTCCGCGCAATGGCCGGCGATCCGGATCATCTCCCCGTCCATGAGGGGCGCAAGCCACTCGGCGACCTGCCGGGGCACATAGCCGACTGGCTCGCCCGCGGCGTTCAGCACGCGGATGGCGTTGGAGTCGTGGGGGTTGCCCGGTTCACGCTCCAGTCGGACCGGCTCCTCTTTTTCTAGCGTTGCGCTGTAATGATTCTGTCCAGCTACCTCGATTTCGAGATTGCCAAGCCTTTTGCCGAGTCCTCCTCCTCAAAGTGGGCAGGGCGGCGCCGTCCCCCGGCAGCATCTCCAGTCGGCGCCGCGCCCGCGTGGTTTGTTGTCCTTCGCTCAGGAGCCAAAGCCGATGCTTGGCCCGTGGTCTTCGGTTCCGCTGCCTCGGATCTCCGTGTCTATAGAGTGTCGAGGAACGGGGCAGGGCCGAGTAGCCGCCTCCCGATGCTGGGGGGTGCCTTCTCATACCGCATATTGCTAAGGACATGCCAGCAATAGGGGTGGCAAAGGCTTAGGATGTAAGTGATTGTTGGGCAATAAGATAGGAGTGGGCGTCAGGCGGGGGAGGGCATTCGCGGCGGCGGGGCGCAGGCGTGGACGCTGTCAGAGAATGACGTGCCCATGTCAATCTCTGATAGTTTTGGACCTTGTTAGCGGATGAGCGACTTGAGCGTGTTGACCGCGATCTTCAGGGCGCGGGCCGTGGCGGCGTTGTTGCCGCCGTAGAGTTCCAGCGCGCGTTGGGCGTACTGGCGGCGCACTTCTTCGAGCGGCTGGACCTGGCCGGGAGAGAGCGGGCAGAGGGGATTGGCCGTGGCGGCTTGGCGGCCAAAATCCGCGCAGCGGCGTTCTTCCTCGATGAGGTCATTCAGGGGTTCTTTGAGGTAGGCCCAGCGCTTGAGTGTCTGGATAAGCTGGCGGACGTTGCCTGGCCAGTCGTAGCCGGCCAGCAGGCGCAGATCCTCGCTGGACAGTTTGCGGCCCGCATAGGGGGGCGCCAGTTCGGCGAGTGTTTTGGCTGCGATGGCGGGGAGGTCCTCGATGTGATCGCGCAGGGGCGGCGCTTCGATGCGCAGGGTGTTGAGGCGGTAGAAGAGATCCTGACGGAAGCGGCCCTGGTTGACCATCTCCGCCAGATTGCGGTTGGTGGCAGCTAGAACGCGCACGTCTATCCTGGCCGTTGGCCGGTCCGCCCCCACGGGCGTTATGGAACCGTCCTCAATGACGCGCAGCAGCTTGGCCTGCACCTCCAGCGGCAGCTCGCCCAGTTCGTCAAGGAACAGAATGCCGCCGTTGGCTTCTACCAGCTTGCCTTTCCGGTCCTCATTGGCGCCGGTAAACGCGCCTTTGCGATGGCCAAAAAGCTCAGAGTCCGCCAGTCCCAAGTTTCCCGCAAAGCAGGCGCAGTTGACCGGCACAAAGGCTTCCGTGGAGCGGGCGCTGCGCTCGTGGACGAGGTGGGCGATGAACTCCTTGCCGACGCCCGACTCGCCCAGAATCAGGACGGGCGCGTCCGCATCCGCGCATTTGCGGATGCGCTCCTTGAGGCGGGCCATGGCCTTGGAGGAGCCGGTAAGCAGGTACTTGGCCCCGGACTGGCGGTAGATGTCCGCGATACGGCGCGCCTTTTCGTCGGCCTGATTGGCGGCCAGCTTGCGGATCGCCTCGGAGTAGGCCTCGCGGTCCATGTACTTGAAGTATTGCAGCGCGGAACCATTAAGAAAGTCGGCCCAGAAGCCTTCGATATCGTCGTGGTAGCGTTTGGGCGGGTCCAACGCCCGGTCGTGGAGCGCGAGGCCGCAGAGAAACTGTGCGCGTTCGTTCGCCTCCAGCGCGAAGTGGCGGGACACGGCTTCGGTGTTGCTTGCGGCTTTGACAAATACGGGGCGGCAGAACTTCGTCATCTGGCTGGCGCTGGCGTCGAGATAGCCCCGGCCGCAATGCCAAAACACGTCGGCGCCTGCCTTCCTCAGCGCGCGGCACGCGGCCTGCAGTTCTCGCATCTCGCACCCCACGCCCACGCCGCAGACGTGAACCTCGGACGGCGCGGGCTTCGTCGCGGCCAGCAGGTCGAGCGAGTAGGCCACGCCGGCTGCGCTGGTGACGATAAGCTCCGCCTTCGGATGCGTCAGCAGCGCCATAGCCGCGGCGCACGCGCCATCCAGGCCGTTGCAGGTGATGATGACGATGCGGGACATCCTGATACTCCTGGCTTGCAGGTGGGAGGCTTCGCCGGCCGCTGCCGCGGATACGCCGCTGGCTACGCCATTCTGAGCGGATGGACCCTGGATGTCAATACTTGATATGTTGCGTATCAGATTTGGACGGTCGGGACACGAGTTTCAGCTTTGGGCGGAGCAAGGTTGCGGGCGAAGCCGCGCTTGCCGGGTAACAGGAGGGCAGGGCAATGGCTGGACGAGGCGAAGGGTGGTTCATTGACGCGCGGAACGGTGAGGTGATTCCGATTATCGAGCACAAGACCGCGGTCTTGATGAATCCAGCGCGGTTCCGCGTCACCGCCGAGGAACTCCGCGGGCTGGACAGAGCCGCTATTCTTCTGCGGGTGTTCAAGCAGGGGTTCATCCGGGTGCGGGACCATGTGGGCCAGGTGACCTTCCAGTTCCATGGCCACGCTGATGACGCGGTCCAAGCCATAAAAAACTTCTGCGCCCAACGATATGGCATGTCTGATACGCTGCTGGTTCTGCAGGACTTCGAGCGGCAGACCCAAGCCATGTGCAAGGCGCGGGAAATCGGCGCCGGACCGCTGGCGTGGGAGCCGTGGACCAGGGACGTTTTGGAAAGGGACTGACATGAAGAGCGCCTTTGCCGCGGTTGTGTTCGATTCCGAGTGTCGCGTCCTCCTGTGCAAGCACACCATCAACCTCAGGATTTGGGGTGGTACTTGTTGGACGTTCCCAGGCATCCAGGCGCCCGACCCGGAAAAACCGCGCCGCGCCAGGGGGGGCGCCCAACGGGACGCCCGGCTCGACGCTTCGCAACGGACCAGCAAAGACCTTGCGGAGGGCATTCACCCCGATCTCGTGCTGGAGTGTATTCGCCGCCAGACCGGATACGGCGCCACCATCATCGGGACCACCCGCGCCGCATTGCCCGACGGCGGCGGCGTGACCGTGTTCGTGCTGTCGGCCAAGGGCAAAGCCGGGCCTTTTGAACCGGGCAGAGTGGACGCCATTGCCTGGGCGCTTCCCAAGGCTGCGCCGTGGATCCTTGGCTCCGGCACGATCCGCGGCAACAACGACATCGACATGGCCGTGCTGTCCGCCGCGTGCCGTCTGTATGGAGTTCCGGGGCCAGACGAAGGCTCGGCCAAGGCCGAGAGCGCAGAGGCTGAAGAAGCCCCGAAGCAAGCGGACCTGCCCGCACTGCGCGCCGCCGCGGAAAGCGGCGACAGGGACGCTATGTTTACCCTTGCCTTTGAGCTCAGCCGCAGGGAGTACGCCATGGACGACGAGAGCTATGCCGAGGCGGCCAAGTGGTTCCGGATTCTGGCGCAAGAGGGCGACGCCACCGCCATGTACAACCTGGGCGTGTTGCTCTCCAGCGACGATAACCCGTACCGGGACATAGGCGAGGCGATCAACTGGTTCCAGGGCGCGGCCCGCGCAGGCCACGAGGACGCGCTGTTCAACCTGGGCATCATCTACTACAAAGGCGACGGAGTGGAGCAGGACTATGCCAAGGCGCTGGGCTTTTTACAGCGCGCCGCTGAAAAGGGCGAGATGGACTCCATGTTCATGCTGGGCCGCATCTACCGGGATGGATTGGGCGTGGAGCAGGACGGCCCCGCGGCCCTGGAGTGGTTCCGCAAGGGCGCGGCGCTTGGCGACGACGCAAGCGCCTACTTCGCCGGATTGATGCTTGAGGAAGGAGACGGCGTGCCCCAGGACTGCGCCGAGGCCCGCAAGTTCTACTAATCTGGCCATAATTTAGGTTGCATTTGGCTGCGATTTGTGGTACAATGC
>CAYYEE010000145.1:0-9430 GCA_964470775.1 uncultured Planctomycetota bacterium
AGGGGGACGTCGGGTTGACCGGGGAGCGCTAGGCGCCAGTCTGGGGCGGGGGGCGGGGGCAGGGCCTCCTGGCTTGGAGAGCTGAAGCCGGCCGGGGCCAGGAGCGCTTGCTGGGGGGGCGGCGCGGTGGGCGATGGCCGCGAGATCATGGGCCAGAGAGCCGCATGGACCAGCGCCGCGACCAGGACGGCGGCTGGCCATACGGCCCAGCGCGTGAGCCGCTTTCTCGAGGGCTGTGGCGGCATGCCTGACCCCGGAGCGTCAGTTGGCGACGATGTTGATCAGCTTGCGGCCGGCCATGATGATCTTGCGGACGGATTTGCCCGCGAGGTGCGGGGTGATCTTGTCGTTTTCGAGGGCGAGGCGCTCGATGTCCTCGTCGGGCGTGCCGGGGGGGAAGCTGACGTGGCCGCGCAGTTTGCCGTTGACTTGGACAGGCATGGTGATGACGTCAGCGGCGAGACATGCGGCGTCGAACTCGGGCCAGGGCGTCTGGAAAACGCTGGGCTTGTTGCCCAAGCTGACCCACATCTCCTCGGCGGCGTGAGGGATGATGGGGGCCATGAGCTTGACCATGGTTTCGACGGCGAAGCGGCTGGCGGCGGGGGATGCCTGTCCCATGGTCGAGCGCGTCTCGCTGAGGAGCTCGTTGACGCGGGCGATGAGGGTGTTGAAGTGTTTCTCTTCGGCGAGGTCCTGCGTGGCGCTCTTGATCGTGGCGTGGGCTTTGCGGTAGAGGTCGCGGTCCGTCTTGGAGGCCTGTGGTCCGGGCTTGGGCTCGGGCGCGGCGGTTTTGAGGGCGTCGTTTTCGTGAACCGTGGACCAGAGGCGGTTGATGAGGCGGGCCGCGCCGAGCAGGCCTTGCTCGTTCCAGATGGTGTCGCGCTCGGGGGGCGAATCGCTGAGGATGTAGAGCCGGAGGGTGTCGGCGCCGAAGCGGGTCATGATGTCGTCGGGGCTGACGGTGTTGAGCTTGGTCTTGCTCATTTTGGCCACGTCGCTGGCCACAGGCTGGCCGCACTTCTTGCACTTGCCGTTCTCGACCTCGGCATCGGGCACCCACTTGCATTTCTGGCAGAAGTGGGCGACTTTGCACACCATGCCCTGGCAGAAGAGGCGCATGGCCGGCTCGTCAAACTCAATCATGCCCAGGTCCTTGAGGACCATGGCGAAGAAGCGGAAGTAGACGAGGTGCATGGTGGAGTGCTCGGAGCCGCCGATGTACTGGTCCACGGGCAGCCACGCGCGGACGTCTTCCTTGTCGAAAGGCGCCGTCTCGTTTCGCGGGGACACGTAGCGGAGGTAGTACCATGAGCTGTCGACAAAGGTGTCCATGGTGTCGGTTTCGCGACGGGCGGGCTTGCCGCACTTTGGGCATTTGGTGTTGACGAAGTCCTTGCACAAGGCGAGGGGGCTTTCGCCTGTCGGCCGGAATTCGACGTTTTCGGGCAGAAGGACGGGGAGGTCCTTGTCGGGGACTGGGACAGCGCCGCAGTCGGGGCAGTAGATGATGGGGATGGGCGCGCCCCAGTAGCGCTGGCGGCTGAGGAGCCAGTCGCGGAGGCGGTAGGTGACGGTGGCCTGGCCCCAGCCCTTCTCTTCGAGATAGCGGGTGATGCGGCCCATGGCCTCGCGATTGGGGATGCCGTCAAAGGGGCCGCTGTTGACCTGGACGCCGTCGTCCACGTAGGCGGCGGTCATGGTGTGGGGATCGAGCTTTTGGCCGGCGGGTTGGATGACGACGTGGATGGGGATGTTGTACTTTTTGGCGAACTCGAAGTCGCGCTGGTCGTGGGCCGGGACGGACATGACCGCGCCTGCGCCGTAGGTCATGATGGCGAAGTTGGCGACCCAGAGGGGGACCTTTTCGCCGTTGACAGGGTTGATGACGTGAAAGCCGGTGAAGACGCCGACTTTCTCCATGTCGAGCCGTTCGCGGTCGGAGGTGCCTTGGCGGCGCATCTCGCGGACGGCGGTCATGACGTTCTTTTCCTGGGGCGTGCCTTTGACGAGGCGCTCGATGAGGGGGTGTTCGGGCGCGAGGCTCATGAAGGTGACGCCGTAGAGCGTGTCGGGCCGGGTGGTGAAGCAGCTCAGTTTCTCGCCGGTTTCGGCCACGGTGAAGTCGATGCGCGCGCCTTCGGAGCGGCCGATCCACTCCTCCTGCATCTTGATGACCTTTTCGGGCCAGCCGTCTTTGAGGAGCTTGTGCTGGTCCAGGAGGCGCTGGGCATAGCGCGACATGGCGAAGAACCACTGTTCCAGGTCGCGCTGTTCGACCTGGGTGTTGCAGCGTTCGCACTGGCCGTCGTGGACCTGTTCGTTGGCGAGCACGGTCTGGCAGCTCGGGCACCAGTTGACCGGGGCGCGCTTTTTGTAGGCGAGGCCTTTTTCAAAGAAGCGGAGGAAGAGCCACTGGGTCCAGCGGTAGTAGCCGGGGTGGCTGCATGCGATTTCGCGGCGCCAGTCGTATCCCCAGCCGGCGCGGCGCATCTGCTCTCTCATGCGGTTGATGTTTTTGCGGGTGAACTCGGCGGGGTGGATGCCGAGGCGGATGGCGGCGTTTTCCGCCGGCAGGCCGAAGCTGTCCCATCCCATGGGGCTGAAGACGTTGTAGCCGCGCATGAGGTGGAAGCGGACCAGCGCGTCGCCGATGGTGTAATTGACGACATGACCCATGTGGAGCACGCCGGAGGGGTAGGGGTACATGCAGAGGAGGTAGAACTTGGGCTTGGCGGGGTCGCGTTCGGCGCGGAAGAGGCCCTGGTCCTGCCAGAATTTCTGCCACTTGGGTTCGATAACCGCGGGTTCGTATGCGACTTCGGCCATCTGCGGCGCTCCTTTTGGGGATGCAAGGGCGAGAGTTGGAACGCACCGCCGTCGCGCAGGCGGGGAATGATTCCAAGAGTATATCAGGCATGTAGTTGGGCGGCAACAGCGCGTGACGACGAACAGAACCGTTAATTGACAGAAGGTTTGACAATCTGCTATGGTAGGGCCGTGCCGGAGAGCTAGCAGCCTGTTGGAAATGTCGCGTCTGTTCGTCCGTTCCGGGGACACGTTGCGATCCCGCCGTTGGCGGGGTGAGGCGCCATGTCCCCGCCGACGCGGTGTCTTTTTCAACGGGCCGCTAGCGGAGTCATTGTGTCCGTTGAGCCCGGGCGGACGGGTTTGGTGAGGCCCTATTGAGCGCGCCAGCGAATCCTGTACACACGACGATCCGGTGTCCGAAATGCAAGGCGACGTTTGAGGCGCCGCCGACGCAGCCTGGGGCCAGTATTCCCTGTCCGCAGTGCGCGACTCCGTTGTCCGTGCCGGGCGGCTCGCTGGTGGGGCGGACGATCGGCGGTTACCAGATTCTGAAGCTGGTGGGCAAGGGGGGCATGGGGGAGGTGTATCTTGCGGAGCAGGTGCGGCTGAAACGCAAGGTGGCGTTTAAGGCGTTGAAGGGGTCCAGGGCGCGCGACAAGGCGGCGATGGAGGCGTTCCACCGCGAGGCGATTTCGGCGGCGCAGCTTTCCCACGCCAATATTGTGCAGGTCATTGACATCGCCATGGTGGATAACGTTCCGTTCATCACCATGGAATTCGTGGAAGGGGAAACCCTGCAGGCTGTGCTGTCGCGGGAGAAGAAGCTGCCTGTGGAGAAGTGCGCCAGCATCGCGCGGCAGGTGTTGGAGGCGCTGGCGGCGGCGCACCGCAAGGGCATTGTGCACCGTGACATCAAGCCCGGCAATATCATGCTGGACGTAAACGGTGTGGTGAAGGTGACGGATTTCGGGCTGGCGAAAATGATGGAGGAGGAGACGCCGGCGGACGGGGAGCGGCGGTATGGGACCATTCTGTACATGCCGCCGGAGCAGATTCGTTCCTCTGACGTGGGGCCCAAGGCGGACCTGTATTCCGTGGGCGCGACGCTTTACCACATTATGACAGGCCAGCCGCCGTTCAAGGGCGCGGATGCGCGGGAGACGCTGAAGCTGGTGGCCGCGGGCAACGCGGTGGATCCGTGCCTTATTGAGCCGAGCATCCCTAAAGAGCTTGGGGATCTGGTGTTGGGGCTGTTGGAGAAGGATCCCAACGATCGTTTTCCGGACGCCGCGGCGGCGTTGGAGCAACTGGCGCTGGCGGAGAAGGCGATGGCGCCTCCGGCGGGCGGGGCGCTGGCGCGACTGCCCAAGTGGGCGCTGGCCGTGGGCGCGGTGGTGATCGTGGCCGCGTTGGCGGGAGGGGCGCTTGGGCTGAAAGCGGTTCTTGCGCCCAAGAAGGCGGCTGGCCCTACGCCCGAGGAGACAGCAAGGGCCGAAGAAGCCAAGAAGCTGGCGCTGCTGCAAGAGATGATGGATTACGCCAAGGGCTACGAGCGGCAACATCCGGACAAGTACGGTCAAGTCCTGGCGAACTACGAGAAAGTTGCGCAGGACGGGCAGGGGACGAAGTTTGCGCTGGAGGCCAGCGCTAAGATCGCCGAGGTGAAAGAGCGCCAGGCCAAGGCGGCTGAAGCCATCGTGAGCCAGGCGCGGGCCAAGGCCATGGCGCTGGCGGACAAGAAGGAATACGCCAAGGCCAAGGCTTCGTTGACCGAGGCGCCCAAGGGCGTGGACGGCCTGTCGGTGGAGGACAAGTTGGCTGAGGTGGCCGGCGAGGTGTCGGCCAAGGAGAAGGCGGAGATCGACCGCCTGTTGCGGCTCGTAAACGAGAAGGCGTCGCGCAAGGAGTATGACAAGGCGCAGGAGTTCGTGGCGCAGTTGACAGCGCTGGGCACGGCCGACGCGACAAAGGCGGCGGCAGAAGGAACGGCGGCCATCCGGCGGAAGCGCGCGGAAGCGGATGCGGCGCAGGCGGCGGAGAGCCGCAGGCGCCTTCAGGAGATGATGGCGGGGCTGAAGACGCTGACGGAGTGGCGGGACTATGACAAGGCGCTGGCTGAGTGCGCCAAGGCGTTGTCGGACTCGCGACTAAAGAGCATGGCGAGCTTGGTGGAGCGCGAGAAGAAGGACCTTGAGGCGGCGCAGGAGGTTCTGAAGACCACGCTGGAGGCCATGCGCGCGGGCAAAACCGATGGCGTCAAGATCAAGGGCGTGCGCTACAACTGTACGAGCGTTACGGGTGACACGATCGGTTACGCGCCGCCGGGCAACCAGAGACAGGTGCGGACCTTGCCGCTGGCCGAGCTGGAGCGCAAGGAGATGGCGCGTCTTGTGGAGGCGGCTCATCAGCCTCTGGTGGGCGCGACGCGTCTTCGTGTGATCTTGTTTCTGCTGTACGATGGCAGTCCCCGCGAGGCGAAAGAGATGATGGGGGAGGCGGCCAAGGCGGGAGAGCAGATGCCGGCATATCTCAAGGAGCGCTGGCCAGCGCTCAAGTAAGGAGACATGGATGCGCCCTGACCCAATGGTCTTTCCGTTTGGGCCTGGACCGTCGCGCGAGCCGCCGTCCCGTCGGCCGTTGCTTTATTGGGTGGAGGACATCCTGATCCTGGCCGCGATCGTCACTCTGTGGCCGACGGTGCTGAGGATGTCGGGGACTTGGGTTCTGGCTATGCAGATTCCGGCGCTGATTGTGATGCTGGTGATCATGGTGGCGCGCGGGCGCAGGCTGATGGCGGCCCGCCGGCAGGCGGAAGAGGACGCAAGGCGCTTGTAGCGGGGCTTGGGCGCGCATGGGCCGCGCCGCCTGTCTCGCGGCGGGCGGTTGTCAGGAGGGGTCATGCCGGACCGGCTTGCCGCATGGGTTGCGTTGCACAGTGTTCCGGACATGGGGCCTGTGACGTTCCGCCGGGTGCTGGACCGTTTCGGCACGGTGGAGCGCGCGCTTGAGCAAGCGAGTCCGGAAACCTTGGCTGGTATTGCGCGCATGGAGCCAGACCTGGCACTCCATATCCAGCAGGCGGGCGCGCGGGTTGAGTGGGTGGAGCGGCAGATTGAGTCGCTGGCGGGGCATGGGGTGAATGTGGTCCGCCGTTGTGACAGCGGTTATCCCCCTGTTTTGAAGGACTTGCGCAATCCGCCGCCGTTGCTGTACGTGGCGGGCGAAATCCAGGCGCCGGACAGCCGGGCCGTGGGCATTGTGGGCTCGACGCGGCCCACGGCGCGGGCCAGGGACATTGCGGGCGCGCTGGGGGAGAAGCTGGCGGGCGCTGGCGTCACCGTGGTGAGCGGGTACGCGGAAGGGATTGATGAGGCGGCGCATCTGGGGGCGTTGCGGGGAGCGGGACGAACGATTCTGTGTCTGCCGTTCGGCATCCGCCGGCTCAAGCTGAGGCCGGGGTGGCCTGGGCTGGCCGAACTGAAGAAGCGGGGAGCGGCGCTGAGCGAGCAGCCGCCGGACACGGACTGGCAAACACAGGCGGCGTTGGCCAGGAACCGGCTGATCGCGGCGCTGGGGCGGGCGTTGATCGTGGTGGAGACGACGGCGGACGGGGGCGCCATGAACACGGTTCAGTGGGCGCGGGAATTGGGGCGGCCTGTGTTTGCGGTGGCTTACCAGAACCCGCCGGAACAGGCGCGGGGCAACGCGCTGTGCCTTGCGCGGGGGGCGGTGGCGCTGGAGCGGTTGCGCGACGTGGAGAAGGTGCTGGCGGTCGTGGGGGTTTGCGCATAGGGTCCCCGCGGCGCATGGGGCCTGTGGGACGCATGGAACCTTTGGAACGAGCTAACGGCGGCGATGGCGGCCTTTGCCCTTGGCTGGTGGGGGCTGGGCCGTGGGCGGAGCTGGCGCGGGCTGGCTTTCGGCGGCGGGGGGTGGGTCGGGGCGGGCGGGGCGGCGCAGGACCCAGATGAGCAAGACGACGCCGGCGATACAGGCGGGGATGCTGATCTTCTGTGCAATACTGAGCGCGCCGGGTTGGGCGGTGTCGCCGCGCAAGGTTTCGAGCCAGAAGCGGTTGATGGGGTAGAGGATGAGCAACAGGGCGGCCACCAAGCCTTCTTTACGGCGGAACCAGTGGTAGACGGCGCTGAGGATGAGGAAGAGCACGAAGGCGTTGAAGGAACTGATGAGCTGCGAGGGGATGAGGGGTGTGAGGTAGCTGATGCCGGTGTCGTGGTAAGCGGGCGCGCCCTTGGGGAAGACGATCCCGCACCACGCCTGGGTTGGCCTGCCCCAGCAACACCCAGCGGAGAAGCATCCCAGCCGGCCGAAGGCCAGGCCCAGCATGACCACCGAGGCCACCACGTCAAGGGTGCGCAACACGGGCAGCTTGTGGCGGTAGACATACCATGCGCAGGCCAGCGTGCCTGTGATGAACCCGCCATAGAAGACAAGGCCGCCTTTGTTGAGGGCAAAGACGTACCACAGCGGCGCGTGGCTGAACTGAGTCTTGTAGAACTCGATGACGTAGAAGAGGCGCCCGCCCGCCACACCGGCCACGATGGCCCACAGGGCAAGGTCAATCATGGAGTCCGGCGGCAGTCCGCAGGTCTTGGCGCGCCGGCGGGCGATCAGCGCGGCGGACAGAAACCCCAGGGCGACGAACATGCCGTAGGAATGCAGCGGCAGCCATGAGGGCACAAAAGGCCAATAGTCGCAGAGACGGGGGCCCATGGGTTCTCCGGAGGCGTTCGGTTCAGGAAGCGGAGCCCAGAAGGGCGTTATCCAGGAGGCGCGTTGCGCCGAAGCGGACGGCCAGCAAGGCCACGGCGCCGGTTTCGATGCGGTCCAGATCGGCGAGGGTGTCCGGGTGAGCCACGGTGATGTAGTCGGGCTTGGCCAGGGGCTGGCGGGTGATGATGTCGCTCATCACGCGCTTCAGTTCCCCGGCGCGCCGCTCGCCAGCGTCAAAGGCTTTGACCGCGGCTTGCAGGGCTCGGGACAGGCACAGGGCCTGTTTGCGTTCTTCAGGATTGAGGTATACGTTGCGCGAGCTCATGGCCAGGCCGTCGGGCTCGCGGACGATGGGCATGACCACGACCTGCATGGGGATGTCGAGGCAACGGACCATGCGGCGGATGATGGCGGCTTGCTGGTAGTCCTTCTGTCCGAAATAGGAGGTGTCGGGCTGGATGATGTTGAAGAGCTTTGCGCAGACCGTGCACACGCCGTCGAAGTGGCCCGGCCGCACCGCGCCTTCCAGGACGCGTGAGAGCTCCTTTTCCGTGACGGCGACCGTGTAGCCGGCCGGGTACATGACCTCCGGCGTGGGGGCGAAGAGCAGGTCCACGCCCGCGGCCTCGGCCAGCTTGCAGTCCTTTTCAAAGGGGCGAGGGTAGCGGTTCAGGTCTTCGGAGGGGCCGAATTGGGTGGGGTTGACAAAGATGCTGGCCACGGCGAGGCCGTGCTCTTTGCGGGCGCGGCGCATGAGGCTGAGGTGGCCTTCGTGCAGGGCGCCCATGGTGGGCGCGAAGCCGACGGTCTTGCCGGCTTTGCGGGCGGCGGCTATGGCTTCGCGCGCCTCGGCGATGGTTCTGGCGATTCTCATGCGTGCCTTTCCATGATTCCCGTCTGGTCCGGGGAGATGTTGCGACCTCGCCGTTGGCGGGCCTGCCAACACGTCCGCGGCGCCTGGCAAAAGCGGCTGTGCTCCGTTCGCGGCGGCTACGAACGGGCGGAGACCTTCTGGAGCAGGGCGATGAGGCGGCTGCCCTGAGCTTTGTTGACCATGTTGACGTATTGAATCCACCCCGCCAGCCAAAGGCCGAAGTGGGGGATGTTGGAGCGGTTCTGCGCGGCGAGACCCTGGCGAGCGGCGTTGTGCAGGATGGCGCGCAAGAGGCGGCGCTGGCGGCGGGGGACGCCGGGCCGCTGGTTGACGACAAGCCCGGTGACCTCCTGGCGGCGGACGGCGCGCATGAGGCGCGTCTTCTTTTCCGCGACCTCGAAGCCTTCTTCGCGGATGATCTTGCGGACGGCGGGGAGGATGGAGCGCAGGGAGAGCGGGCCGCTGAAGGTGAGGTCGTCGGCGTAGCGGGTGTAGCGCCCGCCGGCTTTGACGGCCAGGCCGTAGAGGCGGTGGTCGAGGCGGCGGCAGATGAGGTTGGTGATGGCGGGGCTGGAGGGCGCGCCCTGGGGAAGGCGGCCGTCGTGGACGCACAGCCTGGCCAGCAAGCCGGCCACGGGGCGGTCGTGGCCCAGGCCGCGGAACAGGCCGTAGACGCGGCTGAACGTGATGGTGGGGAAGAAGTCCTTGAGGTCGAGGTGGATGACGAGGGGCTGGCGGGTGTGGATGCGGGCGTTGGAGAGGATGCTTCGGCGTTTGCGGAAACCGTGAGCCTGGGGCGCCAGCGGGGGCTTGCTGAGGATGCGCGAGGCGATGCGGCGCTGGAGCTTCTTGAGGCCGGGGCAGGGCTCGGCGATCTGGCGCGCGGTTCCGTCGCGTTTGGGGATGGTGAAGGTCCGGTAGGGCGCGGGGTTGTGGAAGAGGTGATAGGCGAGGGTGGAGGCTCGGGCGCCTATGGCCTTGGCCGCGGCGTGGACGGCGGTCCGGCGCTTG
>CAYYEE010000146.1:0-9383 GCA_964470775.1 uncultured Planctomycetota bacterium
TGTTCCCAGCGCAGATCACGGTTGGTGATGATGCCGACAAGCACCCCGTCGCCGTCGATCACCGGCAACCCGGAGATGCGGTACTGCCCGCACAACGCATCGACTTCGGCCAGGGTGGCGTCGGGGGTGGTGGTGATGGTGTCCACGGCGCAGGTGACGGACGATGGGGTCGTGCCGCTGGCGTATGCGTCGAACAAGGAGGATGTCCTGACGGGCAAGCTGCGGGGACTGCTGGCCGTGGAGGTGGCCAAACAGGTGGCGGCGGACGTGAAGGCGGCGGGGGGGCGGTAGGGGGGCGCGGGAGAGATGGCGGGGCAAATCCGTGTTCGCCGCACGGAAATCATTTGACAGCTATTTGAAGGATGGCTATACTGGAATATTTAGTAGCCGTGGTTCTTGTGTAATGGAGGCGGTACAACTCGGACGGAAGGCCACCGTGAAAACGGCGTGGACAGGATTTGGTCCCGCGGATTCGTCCGGTGAATCCCCGAGATCAAGTCTTGTCGGTGTTGCGGCCTTTCCTACCCCAATCCTACCCCCACGCTGCGCTCGCGCGCATCCCTCCTTTCGTCCGTCCTCCGGCCACGGACTGGCTCTGCTTGGACGCTCTGCGAATTGCGCCAGCCGAGACCAGGCTTTGGGTGTTTCGCTCTGTTCGAGCGAGCCCTGCGGATTCCTCATTCTGAAAGGGAACCGAATTGACGGATGGCCAAGTGGTGGAAGTGAGACGGAAGGTGGGCGCGTCGGAGTTTGTGGCGCGCGCGGGCGAGTACGGCGGGCAGGCGGACGCATGCATCACGCTGCAGTATGGCAAGACCATGGTGCTGTGCGCCGTGGTGGACGGGGGGCCGGTGAAGGGCGACTTCATGCCGCTGCTCGTGGATTACCGCGAGCGCTTCTACGCGGCGGGGCGCATCCTGGGCAGCCGGTTCATGCGGCGCGAGAGCAAGCCCAAGGACAACGAGGTGCTGACCTCGCGCATGATGGACCGGAGCATCCGGCCGTTCTTCCCGGACGGCTACCGCAACGACACGCAGCTCACCGCGATCCTTATGGCGTCGGACGGGGTGAACCCGTCCGAGCCGGTGGCGGTGAACGCGGCCATGCTGGCGCTGTCGGTGTCGGGGATTCCGGTGACGGCGGATTTGGCGTGCGTTTGCGTGGCCAAGGTGAACGGCGAGTACGTGGTCTTCCCCACGGAAGAGCAGCTTGAGGCGGCGGACTTCGAGGCGACGGTGTCGTGCAGCCGCGAGAAGGTCGTGATGATCGAGTTCGGCGGCAAGCCGGCGCCCGAGGCCGAGGTGTGCAAGGCCATCGAGACGGCGCATGCGGCGTGCCGCGAGCTGCTGGGGCTGACGGAAGAGATGAAGCAGCGGATGAATGTGACGCGTCGGGTGTTCACGCGCGAGTGGAACGCGGATCTGGAAGCGAAGGTGAAGGCGCTGGCCGAGCCGCGCATCCTGGCGGCGCTGGAGGACGTGACCAAGGAGAGCATCAACGACCGCCTGCACACGCTGTCGGACGAGGTCGTGGCGGAGGTGGCGGCGGAAGACGACTCGCTGAAGAGCGCGGCCAAGGAAGCGTTTGAGAAGACGCTGTGGGCGGCGCTGCGGCGGCGGATTCTTTCGGGCAAGCGCGACGGGGGGCGGAGCTGGACGGACATCCGGCCGATCACCTCGCGCGTGGCCGTGCTGCCGTGCAGCCACGGCTCGGCCATGTTCAAGCGCGGCCAGACGCAGGTGCTGTCGGCGGTGACGCTGGGCGGCTATTCCGAGCGGCAGTTGAGCGAGCAGCTCCACGGCGAGGAAGAGGCGCCCTTCATGCTGCACTACAACTTTCCCGGTTTCTCCGTGGGCGAGGTGCGTCCCGAGCGCGGGCCCGGCCGGCGCGACATCGGCCACGGCCACTTGGCGCTGAAAGCGCTGGCCAAGTTGATGCCGGACCAGGCCGACTTCCCCTACACGGTGCGCGTGGTGGCGGAGGTGCTGGAGTCGTGCGCTTCCAGCTCCATGGCCACGGTGTGCGCGTCAAGCCTGGCGCTGATGGACGCGGGCGTGCCTATCAAGGAAGCCGTGGCCGGCATCTCCATCGGCATGGTGACGATGGACAACCAGTACAAGATGCTGACGGACATCTACTACCTTGAGGACGCCTATGGCGACATGGATTTCAAGGTGGCGGGCACGGCGAACGGCGTGACCGCGATCCAGGTGGACGTGAAAAACGACGGCCTGACGCAGCGGCAGGTGGCCGAGGCTCTGGAAGCGGCGCGCGTGGCGCGGCTGCAGATTCTGGAGAAGATGGGCGGCACGCTGGCGGCGCCGAGGGCGCAGTTGTCGGAGCTGGCGCCGCGCGTGGGCACGGCCAAGATTCCGGCGGACAAGATCGGCATGCTGATCGGTCCGGGCGGCAAGAACATCCGCGGCCTGCAGGAAGAGAACGCGTGCACCATCGACGTGGAGGAAGACGGCACGGTGTACGTGACAGGCACCAACCCCGAAGGGTTCGACCGCGTGCTCGAGTATCTGCGGATGATGGGCTCGGAGCCGGAAGTGGGCCAGACCTACACGGCGCGCGTGGTGAGCGTCAAGGACTTCGGCGCGTTCCTGGAGTTCCTGCCGGGCGTGGAAGGCCTGCTGCACGTTTCGGAAATCGACCACAGCCGCGTGGACAACGTGGAAGATTTCCTCAAGGTCGGCGACCAGGTGAAGGTGAAGCTGGTGGGTCTGGAGCGCGAAGGCAAGTTCCGTCTGAGCCGCAAGGCGTTGATCGAGCGGCCGGACGGGATGCCCGAACCGGAGTCCAGGCCTGAGCGAACGGACCGCGGCGACCGCGGCGGCGACCGGCGCGGCGGCGATCGCCGAGGCGGGCGTGACCGCGACCGCGGCGGGCGAGACCGGGACCGCCGGTGAGCCTGGCCGCCGGCTGGCGTGAATGACGATCTGCTTGCTCCGGGGCGCGGCTTGGCCGCGCCCCGGGTGTTCTGGGGGGGCGAGCCGGACGGGTCGGACAAGTCCGACAAGTCCAAAGGATCGGGCGGATCAGGCAAGGGCGATGGGGCCGGCGGGGCGGCCGAGGGCGGTGAGGAGCTGGTCGGGCCAGTTGGTGGTCATGCCGTCAACGCCGGCGTCAATGGCTTGGCGCATGAGCTCCGGCGTGCCCACGCCCCAGGCGCGGACGCTGAGGCCCAGGTTCTTGAGCCGCTGGACCAGGCCGGGGTTGACGAGCTTGGCGTGGGGGCAGAACTGGCTGAGGCCGGCTTGGGCCACGCGCGTGATGTTCGCGTCGCTGATGTCGGTGGTGAGCAAGCCGGCGGCGATGGCGGGGTCGAGGCGGCGGACGTCGAGGAGGGTCTCGAACTTAAAGGCGGTGACGGTGGCGCGGGCGCAGGAATCCCGGATGGCGGCGAGGACGGCGGCCTCGATGCCGGGTTGCTTGATCTCGATGGCGAAGTGGACGTGAGGGGCATAGCGGGCGAGGGTGGGTTCAAGGAGGGGGACGCGCTGGCCGGCGAAGCGGGGGTTGAACCACGCGCCGGCGTCGAGGGCGGCGACGAGTTCCCAGGGGGCGTCTTTGACCGGGCCGTGGCCGTTGGTGGTGCGGTCGAGGCTGGCGTCGTGCAGGAGGACGAGGCGGCCATCGTTTGTGGCGCGGACGTCGGTCTCGATGGCGTCGGCGCCGATCTGGAGGGCGAGGTCGAAGCTGGCCCAGGTGTTTTCGGGCGCGTAGGCGGAGGCGCCGCGATGCGCGATGACCTGGAGGGGCGGGGGCGGCATGGGTTGCTCCGAGCAGGGGCGCGGACCAGGGCGCCGCGCTGCGCGTGGCGCTGGGGGCGATGATAGTGTGGTGTTTCGGAAATGCCTTGCATTTCCGAAACACCACAATAGCAGGGGGGCGGCGAGGCGGCAAGGACGGCCCCGTCGCGGCCTCCACGGTGCAACTAACCCCGAGGGCGCAACGCGGTCCCTTGTGCGCTTCGCGTCTGTTCCGGGGACACGTTGCGATCCCGCCGTTGGCGGGCTGAGGCGCCATGTCCCCGCCGACGCGGTGTCTTTTTCAACGGGCCGTTGGGTGTCCTTCGGCGTCGGCAGCGACATCGGTGTCGACGCCAGAGCCTCTCTCAACCCCTCGATACCGCCCCCGATAGCGGCCCGGCGCCAGCCGTGCTTCGCGAACGGGGGGACTGGGCGCTCGGAGGAGGCGTGGCAATCCCGCGGCGCGAATGCCCCGGACTGGCCGCGCGGTGGCGAAAGAGGGCCGAATATGGTAAAAAACACCTCTAACAGGCCAAGGGCGTCTTGGCCGCGGATTGGAGCGCCGCCAGGACCGCGCTCGCGCCGCACTTATCATATGGCAAGAGGAGTCTGCCCCACCATGGAACTGAAAAAGAACTGCGCGTTCGCCTTGGTCGTGCCGACGAGCATGGGCGTGAGGATTACGCCGCTGAACGGCCAGCCCGTGCATTGCAGCGATACGTACTTTATGCAGGCCACGAGCGCGGAGACGAACGTGGCGAGCGTGCCGGCGTATCTGGGTCTGCCGGTGAAGGTGCTGACGACGTTCGTCAAGGGCAGCCCCATCGCGCGCTTCATCAAGGACAACCTGGCCAGCCGCCACATGGCCTACGAGGGCAAGGAAGTGCCGCAGGGCGGGCCGTGGGGTTATCGGCATCAGTTCAACATCGCGGACAGCGGCTGCGGCTCGCGCGGACCCAAGGTGCACAACGACCGCGCCGGCGAAGTGGGGCGCACGCTCAACGTGAAGGACTTTGACCTGGACCGGATCTTCGGCAAGGAAGGCGTGCAGATTCTGCACATGTCCGGACTGATCGGCGCGCTGTCGCCGGAGACGAGCGCGTTCTGCCTGGAGCTGGCGCGCGCGGCGAAGAAGCACGGCACGCGCATCTCGTTCGACTTGAACTACCGCGCGTCGTTCTGGAAGGGCCGGGAGAAGGAGCTGGCCGCGAACTTCGCGGAGATCGCGGGCGTGGCGGATATCCTGGTGGGCAATGAGGAAGACTTCCAGCTTTGCCTGGGCATCGAAGGTCCGGAGGCGGGCGGCAAGGGGCTGGCGGACAAGATCGAGAGCTTCAAGAGCATTATCGAGCGCGTGAAGAGAGCGTACCCGAACGCCTCGGTGTTCGCGACGACGCTGCGCGAGGTGGTGAGCGTCAACACGCACCTGTGGGGCGCCATCATGCGCGAAGGCGCGAACTGGCACGTGGCGCCGCCGCGCGAGATTCACGTTCTGGACCGCATCGGCGGCGGGGACGGTTTCGTGGGCGGGTTGCTCTACGGCCTTCTGAAAGGCTGGGAGCCGGAGAAGTGCATGCAGTTCGGCTGGGCCACGGGCGCGCTGGCCACGACCATGATGACCGACTACGCTCAGCCGGCGGACGAAGAGGAAGTGTGGAGCATCTGGGAAGGCAACGCGCGCGTCAAGAGATGAGGCGCGTTTGCGATCGAGGGTTGCGCCGGGGCGCGGAGTCTTCCGCGCCCCGCGCCTTTCTTGGGGGGCGGACGCAAGGGCCGGCAGGGACAGAAGGGACGGAAAGGGCGGCTTGACTCCGGGGGCGCAGGGGCGTCATGCTGGGGGCGCGTTGACTGGCTGACCCGCGTCTTGAGGCGCTTGGGCTATGGCCGATGCCGCCGTCTCCGCCGCTCGCCGTTCTCGCGCCGCTTGGGCGGTGATGGGCATGATTCTGCTCTTTTTCCTGCTCGCGGGCCTGGCCGGCGTGAACCGCCAGACGGACATCGACAAGCTGGACACGGGGCGGTATCTGAACGTGGCGCTGGGGATTCGGGAGAACGGGGGCATTCTGACGTTTCCATGGCAGTGCGTGACGCTTCGCTATCGCGAGGACGTGCAGCAGCCGCTGTTTCATCTCTTGCTGGCGCCAGCGGCGGGGCGGGAGCTGGGGTTCTTTGTCCGCGCCAAGCTGGTGACGCTGTTGACGGGTTTGGCGGCGCTGGTGGCGTGCTTTGTTGTGGGCAGGCGCATGGCAGGGGGCAGCGATCCAGCGAGCGGAGAGCCGGCGGCGGTTGTGGCGTGTCTGCTCTTGGCGCTGAGTCCAGACTTTCTGGACCACGCGACGTTTCCCGCTTGCGAGCCGCTGTTCATAGCGTGGCTGTTGCTGGCGTGGGGGGCGGGGCTGCGCTGGCTCAAAGGGGAGACGCGCGGGTGGTCGGCGGGCGTCTTCGCGGGGCTGGCCTACATGACCAAGGGCACGGGGTTGCTGTTGCCGCCGCTCTTCCTTCTCGGCGCGCTGTGGAAGCGGCTGGGGCGCAAGGCGCCGGCGCGGGTTCACGGGTTCCTAATCGCGTTTGCGCTGGTGGCCTCGCCGATTCTGGCGCGGAACGTGGCGGGGTTTGGGAATCCATTCCACGACCCGAACTCGGCGTGTCTTTGGGTGGACCGGTGGGAGGACGCGGAGGAGGCGATGGCGGCGGGAGCGAGGCCGGCGCTGTGGAGCTATCTGCGCGGTCACAGCGCGGCGGACATAGCGCGCCGCGTGGCGGCGGGCGGGGCGGGGGTGGTGGCGTCGCTGGTGGGGCGGTCGTTGGCGGTGGGGCCGTTCTCGGCGGCGGGGATTGTGCTGGGAGGGGTGGTGTTGGCGCTGGCGCTGGCGGGGATCGTGACAGACCGCGACCGGGTTCGGCGCGGCTGGACGGCGGGGTTGCTGGTGGCTCTGCTGCTGCCCACGGTGTGGTACTTCCCCGTGGTCTATGGGTCGCGCTTTACGCTGATCGTGGCGCCGGTGTTGATGACCTGCGCGGGGATGAAGGCGGCGGGGCTGTTGGACTCGGTCGCGGCGCGGTGGCGTCGCGTCCCGCGCGGTTTCGCGGTGAAGGCGGCGGGGGTGGTGTGCGCGGCTTTGATTGCGGCGCAGGTGGCGTCGCCAGAGACGTGGCGCAATCCAGCGAGGAGCTTGCGGCTGGACCCGGGGTTCGCGGAACTGCGCGCATGGCTGGAGGCGCGGCTGCCCCAGGGCGGGCGTTACGCGCATGGTCCTTCGCACAGCTACAACTTCTCGTGGAACAGCCCCAAGCGCATTGCGGCCGTGGCCCTGCCGCCGGTCCGCGACGCGGCGGAGCTGACCGCTTGGATGCGCGAACAGGGCTTGCGCTTTCTGGTCCTGGATGCGCAGACCGTGGAGCGCCGGCGCGAGTTGTTCGGCCTGGCCGGCCTGGGCGGGGGGGCAGGCCGGCTGCGGATTCCGCCGGGCTGGACCGTGGCGTGGCGGTGGGGCGCGGAGGGCGGGGCAATGGTATTGGAGGCGCCGGGGGGCGGCGCGTAGGAGGAATGGGACACATGGGACGGACGAGATACATCGGGTAGATGCTCCCTGAAGCTTGACAGGGGTGGGGGATGGAATAGAATCGGTGAGACGGAGGTTTGCCGCTTTGCGCCGGCCGGTTGGTGGCGCTTGCGCGGGTCTAGTGTGGTGTTTCGGAAATGCCTTGCATTTCCGAAACACCACAGGGCGGGCTAACTCGATACTTTGGACGCGTCAAGCGCCGGGTTTGTGTCATGTAGTGTTTCAGAAATAGCAAAGCTATTTCTGAAACACTACACTGGAAGGCTGGCCGGCGGGCGTGGGCGCTTCTGGCGTGGGCGCCGGCGGGCCGGCGCCATGCCGGGAAAGGAGTGTTGATCTTTTGGCGATGTTCTATCAGGAAGAGGCGGACGTCTTAGTGGCGGGGGGAGGGACGGCGGGCGTTGTGGCGGCGATCCAGGCGGCGCGGGCCGGGGCGAGCGTGGCACTGGTGGAGATGGGGCAGCAGCTCGGAGGGACGATGACGACGGGGGGCGTGTCGGCGCCGGCGTATTTCTGGAGCCGCCACAAGCAGATCATCGCGGGCATCGGGTGGGAGCTGGTGAAGGCGTCGGTGGACCTGGATGACGGGGTGTTGCCCGATTTCGCGACGCCCAACCCGAGGCGGCCCAGCTATCATGTGCGGGTCAGCCCCTACGTGTACGCGCTGTTGGCTGAGGAGGCGTGCGTCAAGGCGGGGGTGACGGTCCACTACGGCGAGTTCCCGGTGGAGGCGCTGAGCGAAGGGAACCGCTGGCGCGTGCGCACCATGGGCAAGAACGTCGAGCGGGTGATCGTGGCGCGGGAGATGATCGACTGCACGGGCGACGCGGACATGGCGGGGCTGCTGGGGTTGGAGCGGGAGTGTGACGCGACGCGTCAGCCGGGCACGCTGGAGTTCAGCCTGGCGGGTTATGACGCGGCGGCTTTGGACGAGCAGGCCATCCAAGCGCGGTTTGAGGCGGCGATGGCGTCGGGCGAGCTGAGGCCGGGCGATTTCTGCTATGCGGACAAGCCGTTTGTGGCCTTTCTGAAAGGCGGGGGGTTCAACCAGCAGCATGTTTTCGGCGCGGATTCGAGCACAGCGGCGACGCAGACGCAGGCGAATCTGGACGGCCGGGCGTCGCTGTTGCGGCTGCTGCGGTTTGTGCGCGGCTTGCCCGGCTGCGAGAAGGCGTTCATCGCGAAGATGTTCGGCTTGACCATGGCGCGCGAGACGTACCGTATCGTGGGCGAGACTCGGATCACTTACGAGGACTATATGAGCGGGCGCCGGTTCGACGACGCGGTTTGCTACACGCTCTACTTCATTGACATTCACAACGAGAAGGGAACGCATCACGAGTTCCTGGACGATGACGTGATCCCGACGATCCCGATGGGCGCGCTGATCCCCAAGGGGAGCCAGCGGATACTGGTGGCGGGGCGGTGCCTTTCGTGCGACCGCAAGGCGTTTTCGGCTTTGCGGGTTGAAGCGTCGTGCATGGCCATGGGGCAGGCGGCGGGCGCGGCGGCGGCGCTGGGGGCGCAGCGGCACATGCCTTCGCGCGACGTGCCGATCGAGGACGTGCGCGCGCTATTGCGCGAGCATGGGGCCATTGTGCCGTGAGCGCGGCGGCGGACGGTCCCAGGGCGGTGGCGCGGGCGAGGGGCTTTTCGCTGGAGGTGACGCTGCGCAGCGCGCAGATGTTTCGGGCGCGGCGGGAAGGGGACGGGTTCGTGGTTCACGCGGGGGCGGAGCGGTTCCGCGTGCGCCAGCAAGGGGACCGGCTGGAAGCGCAGGGCTCGGCCGGGGTGGACGAGGCGTTTCTGGCGCGGTTCTTTGGGCTGGACGCGGCGAGCGCTGAGCCGGCGCGGCGGCTGGCGGCGCTGCCGGAGCTGGCCGAGGCGCTGGCGGTTTGCCGCGGCGCGCGGATTCTGCGCCAGGACCCTTGGGAGTGTTTGGTGGGATTCATGCTGTCGTCGTGCTGCAACGTGCCGCGGATTGAGCGGATGGTGGAGGCGTTGTGCCAGGCGGCGGGGGAGCGGCGCGGAGGGCAGGACGGGTGGCGGGCGTTCCCCGCGCCGG
>CAYYEE010000147.1:0-9354 GCA_964470775.1 uncultured Planctomycetota bacterium
AACAGCGTCACCATGGGGATGGAGAACAGCAGCAGCAGCGCCCACACCCCCAGTTCGCCTCGGCTGTCGTCCAGAGCCGTGGCCACGCCCCAAACCGAAACCGCCAGCAGCGCGGCCCACGCCGTGTGGTAGACCTGCGCCGCGACGAACGACGGCCCGCCCACCAACATGAAAACCCAGGCCAGGAGTTCGTGCCAGAAGTAGGGCTGGTTGAAGCGGTACAGCCGCACCTGGCCCGACTTCGTGGCGACGGGATACGTCCAGATCGGCCCGCCAGCCTCGTAGTAGGCCTGCGCGCAGCAGAAGTGGTGCGGCTCGTCGCCTACCAGCGGTCCTTCACACGTCAGGCCCGCCACGAGCAGAACCGCCAGCCAGGCCGCGATGATGCCCGCGGCCCAGCGAGTCGCGACCCGTCTATCTTGCCAGTCCCAGAAACCGCGCCGCGAGCCATCGCATCCGGCGCGCCCCGCGCCCTCCGCGCTGGACTCATGGCCTTCTGGCCGCGCCACGTCCAAACTCATCCGCAAACCTCCGCGCGCCAGAGCAACGCGCCCTGCTCACTTTGGCCGGAACCAACTTCACCCCCGCGCCCGGCGGCGATCCCCAGCGCCCCAACGCGCGCAACCTGCCCCTTCCCGCCGCACTCAACCGGCGCCCCCTTCTCAACCCATCCTCCTCACGGCCTCGGCCACCTGCGCGGCCGTGGGGATCGCCAGCTTTTCCAGCGCCCACGAATACGGCGCAGGCGCGTCCGCCTGGCTCAAACGCTGTACGGGGGCGTCCAGGTAGTCGAATGCGTCAGTCATCAGCCGCGCGCTCACTTCGGCGCCAACGCCATACTGCGGCCAGCACTCCTCCACCACCACCGCCCGCCCCGTCTTCTTCACGGACTCGACGATCGTCGCCATGTCCAGCGGCCTCAGGCACCGGTTGTCGATCACCTCCGCCTCGACGCCCTCCTTCGCCAGCGCCTCGGCCGCGTCCAGACACACCTTCACCATGGCGTGGTGCCCGATCAGCGTTACGTCCTTGCCGCTCCTGCGTACAGCCGCCTTGTCCAGCGGCGCAAGGTGCTCGCCGTCCGGCACGTCGCCCTTGAGCGGGTAGAGACGCTCGTGCTCGATGACCATCACCGGATTGCCGTCGCGGACGGCGCTCTTGATCATCCCTTTGGCGTCGGCCGCGCACGACGGCGCCACCACCTTCAGCCCCGGCACGTGGGCGAACCACGCTTCCAGGCTCTGCGAGTGCTGGGCCGCCATCTGCAAGCCGCCCCCGCCCGGGGTTCGGATCACCACCGGCACGGCCAGCTGCCCCCCCGACATATAGCGAATCTTGGCCGCATGGTTCACGATCATGTCGATCGCGGCCATGATGAAATTGATCGTCATGAACTCCACGATCGGCCGGAGCCCGGCCAAAGCCGCGCCTACGCCCAGGCCCATGATGACCTCCTCGGCAATGGGCGTGTCGAGCACGCGCTTGGGGCCGAACTCCTTCAGAAGCCCTTCCGTGGCGCGGAACGTGCCGCCCCACGCGGCCACCTCCTCGCCTAGGATGAAAACCCTCTCATCGCGCCGCATCTCTTCCGCGATCGCGTCTCGAACCGCCTGCGCATAGGTCTGGACTGGCATCGCTTTCCTCCTGCCCCTATTTGCCAGACTCGGCGAACACGTCCTCGAACAGCGCCTCGGGTTCCGGGTTCGGGCTCTCCTCCGCGAAGCGCACGCACGCCTCCACCTCCGCCTTGACCTCCGCGTCCATGCGCTCCAAGTCTTCTTTTGACGCCTCGCCGTCCTTCACCAGCAGCGCAGCCATGCGTGGAATGGGGTCCTTGGGCCGCCACTGTTCCACATCCCCGCGCTCGCGGTAAATCTGAGGATCTGTCACGGAGTGGCCCACGTAGCGGTACGTCACCACCTCCACGAACGTCGGCCGGCGCATGCGGCGCGTGTATTTCACGGCCCGGCCGCACACCTCCCGCACGGCCAGCAGGTCCATGCCGTCCGCCTTGTCAATCCGCATATTGTAGCCGTGCGCGCGCCTGGACAGGTCCAGGTCCGCGCTCACCCGCGACACCGGCGTCCCCATGCCGAACGTGTTGTTCTCCAGCACGAAGACGATAGGCAGCTTCCACACGGACGCCAGGTTCATGGTCTCGTGGAACGCGCCCTCGTTCAGCGCGCCGTCGCCAAAAAAGCACATCACCACCTCGCCGCCGCCGCGGTACTCGATGGCGTAAGCCACGCCCGCCGCCACCGGCATCTGCCCCCCCACAATCCCGTCCCCGCCCAGCAGCCTGCGCTCCGCGTCAAAAAAGTGCATGGAGCCGCCCTTGCCCTTGCACAGTCCCGTGGCCTTGCCGAACAGCTCCGCCATCAGCGCCTTGGGGTCGCTGCCCAGCGCCAGCGCGTAGCCGTGGTCCCGGTACGCCCCCAGCACGTAGTCGGCCGGCTCCAAGACGCTCAGCGCCCCAACGCCCACGGCCTCTTCCCCGATGTAAAGATGGCAATAGCCCCCGATCTTGCCCTTCATGTACATCTCCTGCGCCCGCTCCTCGAACCGCCGGATAAGCAACATGCGGCGATAGAGATCCAGAAGACCGGTCTTCTTCATCGAGTCCCTCTCTCCGCCATGCACGCCAACAGGTGGTTGTCCAAAGGGCGCCAGATTCTAGCACGGGCCCCGGCCGGGTCACAAGCGCGGGGGCAGCCAGGCAGCCAGAGACTCGGAATCCCTCCTCCCCGCGCCTGCTCACCGCGGCCCACTGCATCCCTCGCGTCCGCCTCAATATCCTTCACGATCTGCCCAAGCAGAATCGGCGAGACGTCTTGAAGCTTGTGGAACGGCACAGGGGTGGCCCTGCCGTCAGGACGCCTGAACCGCGCGTGGGATCCGCGCCGCCTGATCACAGCAGACCCCTCCGCCGAAGCATCCCAACGGCCATGCGCCCATCTGCAATCAACCCCGCCGCGCCAAACGGAGCCGCGCGCCACGCTCACGCGCCCTCCCGCGCCGCCAGCGCCCGCTTCACCTCCTCAAACGCCGCCTGCGACCGCAGCCCCACGCTCTCCTCCACCTCAGTGATGGGGAACGCCACAACGCTCTCACCCGCGGCCACCAGCGCGCGCGCCATCTCGTTGGGGAAGCCCAGTTCTCCGGACACCGTGGCGTAGCGGCCCGCGCCCTTGTCCCAAAGGCTCTCGCGCAGGCGCGACAGCGTGGCGCACAGCTTGCGGCAACTGATGACAAAGGCGCCGACGTTTGTCTCGCCGAGACGGCGCGTGGGCGCGCCTTCCCAAGCCGTCTCCATGGACGCGGTCACATAGCCGTGCAAGTCGCGGCGGATGGGCGCGTAGGGCCGCCGCGTCACCGCGGTGGGAAAGACCATCGCCTCCGACCCAAGCGCCTGGTGCAGCATGACACTGCGCGCCAGAGTCCGCGACGAGAGCAACGCCTGCGACCCCCACACCACCAGCGCGTCCGCGGTCGGGTCCTGCATCAACGGCGTGGCGGCCAGCACTGCGTCGCCCGTGCCCAGGCAGCGCTCCTGCACGGCCAGCCGCGTCCCCGGCGGCAAGTTCACGCCCTCCAGCGCCCCCTTCAGCATGTCCGGGCTCACGACCACGATGGGAGGCAGCGCCTCGAACGGCATAGCCGCGATCGCCCCCAGCACCCGCTCCAGCGCTGTCCTTCCGCCCAGCAAAGACAGCGCCCCCGGGTTCCGGTACTCCCCTTCCAGACGCATCGCCCCCCGCCCTCCCGCCACGATCACCGGCTGCACCGGCCTGGCCGGCTTCCACTCCGCCAGCGCCGCCCCGCCCAGCAACGCCTGCGCGCACTTCTCCACCACCGGCTCATAGTGGCGCCATTTCCACCAGATCGCGCTGGCGTTGATCAACGCCTGGCGCAGCACGCCGTCCAGCCGCAGCATACCAAACCCCTCGCCCGGCGTGCTGACCATCACGCTGCCCTCGGCCACGCCGTCCCGGCCGCGAGGACCGTAGTAGCGCTCCTGCACCAAATCCACCAGCTCGGCCAGGCTCTCCTTGGAGATGAGCGCCAGCACGTTGCCCCCGAACCCGCCGCCCATCAGCCGCGCTCCATAGACGCCGGGATGACTCAAGACCACCTCCACCAGATCGTCGATGTCCGGCGTCGTCAGCTCATAGAGGTCGCGCATGCTCTCGTGCGTCTCGGTGATCAACTCGCCCACGGCGCGCAGACCTGGCTCCGTCTTCTCCGGCTCTTCCGGCGCGCCTGGGGCAAAAACCTCCTTCAAAATGCCCGCCACCTGGCGAACGCGGATCGTCTCGCCCGCGTGGTGCAACGCCCGCCGCCGCACTACCAGCTCCAGCTCCGCCGGCTGCTCGGCCAGCAGCGGATAACTCTTGGCCATCTCCTCGAACACCGCCGGCAGGTCGCGCTTCACCTCGCCCAGCGTCATCTTCTCCGGCAGCCGTTCCAGCACGGCCCGCGCTCTCATCGCCGGCGCCACGTCTTCGCGGTCGCGGGTCAGCTGGTCGATGGCGTCCTTCCACTGCTCGCGCAGGGCCGCGTCCGCGCCCAGCATGCGTTCGAGCAGCGCGGGGATCACCAGCCGCGACACGGCCGATCGCTCGTTGTAGCGCAGCAGCACGTCGTTGCCCTTGTCCGCCGCGTGCGAAAAGAAAGTGACCCAGCGATAGCGGAAGCGGTGCAGCGGCGTCAGCTCCGTGCGCATGGGGCTGAAGCTGAGACGCAGCGCGTGCTGCCGCCGCGAGAGGCACATGGTCGCGTGGTCCATGTTGCCGCCGCGCGTGCCGATGTACCACTCCGCCCGGGCCGAGTCCTCGGCCAGGCACGCCGGATTGCAGGCCAGCGCGTTGGCCTGGCGAATCGCCGCGCCGGAAAGGACCACGATAGTGGACGACGACGAGGCACCGCCGGCCGCGGGGATCGTAGAATGCAGCAGGAAGTCGAAGCCCCGGGCCAGCGGTCCGCTCTTCATCCCAGCGTAGTAGACCGACGCCTTCACGTAGTTGATCCAGTTCCGCTCCGGGCGGCCGACGCTCCGCAGGTACGCCAGCCACTCCTCCTCCAGCCTTCCCGGCGCCGCGCAGGCCGCAGGCCCGTCGGCGATGCGGAACTCGCCCGGCGCGGCCCCAGCCAGCGTGGAGCGGCCGCGCACCACCGGCTGCTCCGACGGCCGAAAGACCATCAGCATGTCGTGTTCACGGCTGGCGAAGGGCAGCACTTCCGTGGGCAGGTAGCGCACATAGTCCACGTGCTCGCCCAGAATGTTGATGCGGGCCGGCGCCCGTCCGATGGCCACCGGCCCAGGCCCGAACCCGTCCACGAACTGCTCCACCGCCTCTTCGTAGCGGTGAACCTGGCGGCGCACGCGCGCCACGCCCGCGCCGTAGAGCCGCCGCAGCGTCTGCAGCAAAGCCAGCGCCAGCGGGCTCGCGCTGCCCAGCCGGTGCGACATGTAGTCAATCAGCGCCAGGCCCGGCCCTTCGGGGACGATGCTCTCGCCTTCCCAGTCCAGCAACTGCCCCGCGCGCCTCAACACCGCCAGCAGCGTGTCCGAATCAATCCACAGGTCCGCCGCCGTCCCTGGGCCCGGGTCATACTCCAAACGCATCCACGTTCCTTTCCTTGAGCGTCGGCAACCATCCACACCGCCCCCTCACGCCCAGGAATGCTACGGCCTTCGCCTACCAACGTCAAGCCGCCCTTGAACACCGGCCCCCCCCAGGGGATAATATCGCGAGCGTCTGACCTCAGACTTCCGGCTTCTGACCTCTCTTGATTCAAGGACGTCGCTATGCCGCGCAAACACCGCACCCGTGGCCAAGTCCCCTTCACCTGGGGCGCAGGCTGCGGCCTGCCGGCTATGGCTGTTCTCGCCGGCGTCCGCTTCGACCGGCTGTTCAAGGAAGTGGACGCCATCGTTGAAGCCTATACACGCGGCAAGCCTCTGGCCGAGGACCTCTTCGGCCCAGACGTGAGCATGGGAGGCCCCTGCTGGGCGGGCATCAGCTATGGCCACATCAACGGCCTCGGCGCCGAACTCGTCTTTCCCGAGGACAGCGAAGTGGGCGTCGAACCCATCTATGACAGCCTCGAAGAAGGCATCCGCCAGCTCAAGAAACCGGTGGACTTCGCCAAAGCCGGCCTCTTCCCCTTTTACTTGGACCTTTGGAAGAAACTCCAGAAGGCGTTCCCGGATCACAAGATCGGCTTCTCCGGCTTCAAGTCCGAAGGGCCCCTCACCACGGCATGGCAACTGCGCGGCCACGACTTCTTCACCGACGTCTACGAGAAGCCCGATTTGGCCAAGGAGTACCTCGCTCTGGTCACGGAGAGCATCATCCAGTACCGCCAGACCGAACGCGCCGTCAACGGCCTGCCCCCGTTGCCGGCGGAGAGCGGCGGCTTGGCCGACGACGTGTCCGCCATGTTCAAGCCCGCCATGTGGCCCGAGTTCGTCATGCCCTACCAGGAGCGCCTCCTGTCCGCCGTCACCACCGGCTATCGCAGCGCCCACATCGAGGACCTTACCGCCGCCCACCTGCATTTCCTGGATGAACTGGGCCTGGACAGCTACGACCCGTCGGTCTCGGAGAAGCTCACGCCGGCCTTGATCCGCGACAACTGCACGGTTCCCTTTGGCTGGCGGCTCAACAGCACCCACTACCCCAGCCGCACCCCGGACGATATTCAGCGCTGGGTCTTCCAAGCCGTGGCGGACGGCGCGTCGAGCGTCCACACCCTTGTGGCGCGCGAGATGTGCGCTCCTCAGAACACGCAAGAGTCCGCGGCCAAGGTCAAAGCGTTCTGCCGGGCCGCGAAAGAGGTCAAGCGCCGCCTCGACGCCGGCGCCCCGCGCGAAGAGATCCGCCACCTCGATCCGGTGTGAGCCGCGCGGCTGGCCTGTCCCTGTCGTCCCTGACGCCCCAGATGTCCTTTCCCAGACAAAAAGGAGCCCGTCATGGCCGGCGCAGCCCCCAGCGCCCTCCGCCCACCCAAGGTCGCCATCATCGGCTGCGGCATGGTCGGCTCCACGCTGGCCTACACGATGGTCGTAGAGCGTGTCGCGGGTGAGCTCATCCTGATGGACGCCAACGAAGGCCGCGCCCGGGGCGAGGCCCGCGACATCAGCCACGCCATCCCCTTCGGCGCGCCCACGGCCGTGCGCGCCGGAGGCATGGACGACTGCGCCGGCGCGGACGTCGTGGTCATCACCGCGGGCGCGGCTCAGAAGCCCGGCCAGACGCGCCTCGAACTCGCGGCCCGCAACGTGCAGATCACCAAGAGCCTGGTCCCGCCCCTGGCCGCCGTGGCGCCTGACGCGCTCTTCCTGCTCGTCTCCAATCCGGTGGACATCCTCACCTACGCCGCGCTCAAGGCGTCGGGCCTGCCCTGGCAGCGCGTCATCGGGTCGGGCACGGTCCTCGACACCGCCCGATTCCGCGCGGAGATCGGCGCGCACTGCGGCGTGGACCCCCGCAATGTGCACGCCTACATCCTGGGCGAACACGGCGACAGCGAAATCCCAGTGTGGAGCCTGACCAACATCGCCGGCGCGCCCTTGCGCGTCTTCTGCCGCACTTGCCCCCGCCGCTACGAACCCGAGAACATGGACCGCATCTTCGAGCGCGTCAAGAACGCCGCTTACGAGATCATCGCGTTGAAAGGCGCCACCTATTACGCCATTGCCCTGGCCACCACGCGCATGATCGAGGCTATCCTGCGCGACCAGCGCACCATCCTCACCGCCAGCGTGCTGGCCCAGGGCCAGTACGGAATCCAGGACGTGTGCCTCAGCCTGCCGGTCGTCCTGGGCCGCCGAGGCGTCGAGCGCATTGTTGACCTCCCCCTTTCCGAGGACGAACGCCAGGCGCTGAACCGCTCGGCCGAAGCCCTCAAAACCGTGTTGCGCCAAGTAGGGTACGAAGACACGCAACGCCAGCCACAGTAGCCGACATGACCCAGCCGCTCCGCCCCAACGTCCTGATCGTGCTCACCGACCAATGGCGCGCCCAGGCTCTTGGCCGCGCCGGCGACGTCAACGCCCGCACGCCCAACCTGGACGCTTTCGCCGGCCAGGCCACGGTGTTCGAGACCGCGGTCGCCAACTGCCCCGTGTGCACCCCCGCCCGGGCCAGCCTGCTCACCGGCCAGCACGCCCACACGCATGGGTTGTTCATGAACGACCTGTGCCTGGGGAACCAGGCCGAGACGCTGGCCCAGGTGTTTGGCCGCGCCGGCTACGACACCGGCTACATCGGCAAGTGGCATCTCGACGGCCACGGCCGATCCTCCCCCATCCCTCCCGAACGACGCCAGGGCTTCCAGTTCTGGAAGGCCACGGAGTGCAACCACAACTACAACGCCGGCTTCTACCACGACGACAACGGCGCGAAGATCCCCTGGGAAGGCTATGAGCCCGAGTCCCAGACGCGCGAGGCCCAACGCTATCTGGCCGAGCGCGACCGCGCCAGCCCTTTCTTCTTTGTCCTGTCCTGGGGGCCGCCCCACACGCCCTACCAGACCGCCCCGGAGCGCTTCCGAGAGATGTTCGACCCGTCGCGCCTGGCGCTGCGGCCCAACGTGCCCGCCGGCGCCGCGGACGACACGCGGCCCAAGCTGGCCGGCTATTACGCCCACTGCGCCGCGCTCGACGCCTGTTTCGGCGGCCTCATGTCCACGATCAAAGACCTCAGGCTGTGGGATAACACGATTATCCTCTTCACCTCCGACCACGGCGACATGGTCGGCTCGTGGGGTCAGTTCAACAAGCAGCGGCCCTATGACGAGTCCATCCTCGTGCCGTTCATGATGCGCCTGCCGCCGCGCCTCGGCATCGCGCCCACCCGCGTCCAGGCGCCACTGGGCATGGTGGACATCATGCCCACCCTCCTGGGGTTGTGCGGGCTGGCCATACCACCCACGGTTCAGGGCGTGGACTTCACCCCGGTCCTGCGCGGCCAGGCGCCCGCTCCCGCGGCCGCGCTCATCGCCTGCTACATGCCCTTTGGCCAGTGGTCGCGCGCCCAGGGCGGCCGCGAGTACCGGGGCGTCCGCACCGCGCGCCACACCTATGTCCGCGACCTCAACGGCCCGTGGCTCCTCTTCGACAACCTGCTCGACCCGTATCAGACGCGCAATCTGGCCGGCAACCCCGCCCACGCCCACACGGAGCGCCATCTCGACGACGTCCTGCGCCGCACGCTGCATGAGATCGGCGACACGCTGGAGCCGGGACAGGAAATGGTCAAGCGGTGGGGTTACGCGCTCGACAAAGACGGGAAGATTGGCTACACCGAGTAGCGCTTCGCTGAGCCGGCGCCCCTCACCTCTCCGGCC
>CAYYEE010000148.1:0-9318 GCA_964470775.1 uncultured Planctomycetota bacterium
CGCCGTCCCCCGCGCTGCTTGACCGCAAACTACCTACTCTGAGTATCTGCACCCTAAGCGCCAAAATCCGCGTCTGCGGACTCGCAACGTGATGAATTTTCTGCAAGAACGCCGGGAAGCCCTGCCGGCTCAGACAGGCCCCATCTTTACCGCTCCGCCGCCACCCGGTCGAACAGGTCGCACGCTTCCTTCCACAGCCCTCGCTTCACCTTGACTGTGTCGCCAAATTCTAGGTACGCGTCTTCGTCCGGCGAGTAGGCCGGCCAGCTCGTCAACCCAGGCCCGTTGGGATCACCCGTGGCCGCGAACCGCGCCCACCGGGTCATGATTTCCGCGGTCAGCGCGCGGTCCTCCTCTCCGGCCGCAAACCCCCTCGACCCGTTGCCAAACACATAGGCCACGTCAAGCCCGTGGAAGGCGCCCATCTTCAGACGCGCGACCGACGGCGCGACTCGTGTGAGGTGGTACAGATAGGCCGGAAGACCCTTGGCCGCCATGTCGCGAGCCAGCGCCCTGGCCGGCGCCACGAACGATGAAACGGTCACGACTTCATTTAACGCTTGCCGCACGTCCGCGTCCGAAGCGACAGGAAACAGCCGCATCGCCTCCTGGCTGCGCTTGCCGAAGATGGACCGCATCACGATTAAGTACCCGATCCTGCGCGAGACATTGATCTGCCGCAGGAAGATCGTACCCTCGTCCGCGTTCGATCCCACGATCATCGGGACCGGGTGCTGGCGCCCGGCCGCAAAAGCCTCGTCCGCCGGCTCCGGCAACACCCAACCGTCCACCACCGGCCCGTACTTTGTGCCCCTGCCGAACAACCCCTGCGCCGCGTTCGCCGCGGCCAGCACCTCCTCAGCGCTCTTCGCTCGCATCGCCGCCAGCCGGTCCGCGGCGCCCTCACACCCCAGGCGCTTCTCCACCTCCTCGCCCACCTTCTCCATAGGCGCCAACCCGTTTCGCGTCTCGCGCAGAAACCGGTTAAGCCCGCGCGCCCCGCCGCTCTGCGCAATCGCGCGGTGAAAAAGCCCCTCAGCCAGCGGCGACGTCATCAAACGGCACACCGACACCGCGCCCGCCGACTCGCCGAAGATCGTCACCCGGTCCTTGTCCCCACCAAACGCCGCGATGTTCCGCCGCACCCATTCCAGCGCCGCGATCTGATCCAGCAGACCGTAGTTGCCCGACACGTTGCGCTCCGATTCCCGCGAGAGCAACGGATGCGCCAAAAAGCCGAACGGCCCGAGCCGGTAGTTGATCGTCACCACCACCACGCCTTTGGCCGCCAGCTTCCGGCCATCGTAGTACGGCAAAGACCCCGCCCCGGTCGTGAAGCCGCCCCCGTGAATCCACACCATCACCGGCCGCGTCGAGCCTTCCTGCTTGGACGGTGGCGGTCCCCACACGTTGAGGTACAGGCAGTCCTCGCTCATGCGCTCCGGCGTCCGCCCCACCAACTCCTGCCGGGGCTGCGGACAGGCCGGCCCGAACTCCACGCAACGCCTCGTCCCCTGCCACGGCGTCACAGGCCGCGGTGGTCTCCAGCGCAGATCGCCCATGGGCGGCGCTGCGAACGGCACGCCCCGGAAAACTGCCATTGAACCCGAAGGATCTGAAACCAATTGCCCCGAAATGACGCCCCCGTCCACCTTCACCAGCGGCGCGTCCTGCGCCAACGCCATCGCCCCCATCAGCGCCACAGAAACAACCACCCACCCGCGCATGTTCCTTGCCTCCCCGGGCGCACCCGCCGGAACCCGACGCGACAACGGGGACACGCCGCGCCAACGCAGCGTGTCCCCGGAAAACACACAAGCGTCCGTCAGTCGATCCGCGGGAACCCAAGCTCCTCCGTCTGCGGCGGCGCGGCCATGGCCAGCGCCTCCATCGCCGCCTTGGGCGACGAAGCCGCCATCAGCGCCGCCCTCGCGTCCGGCGTTCCGGCCAGACGCGAAATGCTATGCGCCGCCCGCAGATGCGAAGCCGAATCCCAGAACCCGCCCGACAGCAGGAAGACCGCCTTCGCGCCGCCGCCCACCCCGTCCGGCCATACCCCCAGCGCCCCCCGCATAGGCCCAGCGCCCAGCACCCCCGCCCACCCAACCGTAATCCCCTCCGCCACGCCGCCGGGGCGCGTCTCGTCAAAACGAACCGCCGCCTCTTCCACGTCCTTCTGGCGCGACGCAGCCCACCCCCCCGCCGCGCCCAGCGCCTTTGCCAGCAACGCCAGCGCCTCGCGCATGGTCCTCGGCGCCGCGCCCAGGCGCACCGTCTCCTCGCAAACAAACGCCGCCAGCGGCAGCGGCCGCCACTCCGGCGCCTGAACGATCACCGTCGGACACTCCAACCGCGCCGGAGCGTCATAGCCCACCGAACCAGGGAAAAAATGCTCCATCCGCGCCACGCTCGTGGCGCCCAGCAGCATCAGATCGTAGTTGCGCGAACATTCCTTCAACCCGTCCATCACGCTGTTCGCCGCCACCGCGCGCACAGGGATCGAGATCCTCGCCAGAGTCAGCAGCCTCCCCACCTCCGCGGCCGCTTGCTGCGGCGACAGGCTCTCCCCCTCGGGCTGCGGCGGCAGCGTCACGCGCACCGCCTCCGCCGTCGCCCCCCAAGACACCGCCAGGTCCCGCCCCAGACTCGCCGCCTCCAGACAATGCACTCCGCCCCCACAGCCCACGCCCAACCTGCGAACCTTTCCCTCCAGAGGACCGCGCGCCGCGGCCAGCGCCGCTTTCATCTGCGCCGCCGCATCCGCCAGCCGCAACGCCCCGTCCCAAGGCATCGCCCTGTCCACCAGCCACAAATCGTGAGGCTTGTCCGCCAGAAATTGAACAATGTCACTCTCCCCACGCAGCCGCACGCGGAACCCGCGCGCCTGAACCGCGGGCCGCCCATCCAGCGTCCTCTCCCACACCTGCTCCCCGCGACAGCGAACGCACTCGTCGTCCTTCACCAACTCCGCCACCGTCACACCCACACCACGCTGGCCCGCCAACGCCGCCGCAAAAGGAAGAAGCGCCTCGGCGTGGCCCTCGCCCTCCGACAGCACAAGCACACGCGGCATCTCCGCGCCCATGATCAACCTCTCCAAGATCGCGCCGCCCGGTACTCACCGTCGCGCCCGGACCTCACAACGGCCGGACCTCCCAGGCGCGCATCCACGCAGACTATATCCATTTGTACCAAAGTCCAACGCCTTTGTGGCATAAAAACCATAAACTTTTGCGCGACCCCTGCCCCGGTCACCGCGCCACCCTAGAAAACGCGACAAGGCCGGCCCCTGACGCATCGCGCCCAAGACCTGCCCATCGCTCGTCTGGTGCGAGGAGGGGGACTTGAACCCGAGTCCCTTGGCCTTCGTGACTTGCCCCAACCCACAATATGCAAGAGGGATATGACTTGTCCCCTCAGCGTCAGCCGCCACCTTGTTCACACCGGTGGCACAAACCTCCTCAGCTTCGCCTGCCCCCACTTTCGCCAGCGTCGCCGCGCCCACCTTCCCCGCAAGCTCCGCCAGCCACTCATCCCGCGCCCGGCCGCACATGCTGAACGTGAGATTCGGCGTCGCGCGCCACGCCAAGGACAAGGCCTTCATGCCGTCGGCCCCACCCGTCCGGGGCCATGCCCGCGTGGATCGAAGGTACTGCCATTTCGTGGAACCACAGGAAATAAAGGGCGCGACAACTCATGGTCGGGGAACGGCGGCGGTAGTCCAAACGCGGCCGCAAAAAGGTTCACTGTGAAATGTCAGACCCGTGGGGTAGAATCCGGCGGTAGTGGATCATGATTTCTGAGATGCAGGAGGAATGCCGTGAGGTTCAATCTCGTGACTGACCAGTGGATTCCTGTTGTGTGGCGAGACGGACGGACGAACGCGCCACGTGTGAGTCTGAAGGAAGCGTTCGACAAAGCACACCTCATACGTGAAGTCAGAGGCCAATGTCCGCTTGACGCTCCCGCTGTCTACCGCTTCTTGTTTGCCGTTCTGCATTGGTGCAAGCCGGAAGTCAACGTTGAAGAGCGGGAGCAGGTTCTGCGGACGGGAGGGATTCCGGCCTCGTGGCTCGTCAAGCTTGATGAACACATGAGCAGGTTCGAGTTATTCGGGGAGAAGGATGGGTTCTATCAGGACTATGGCGCGTGGAAGGAGCTTACTGATCGCGCCTCAGATCCGTTAACCGCTGACTTCGGCAATGCCGCTTCCGAGCTCTACGCCGAGTTGCCCACCGGCGAGACTATCGCCCATTTTCGGCACACAAGAGACCGCCGGGAAGGCCTCTGCCCTGCCTGCTGTGCGCTCGGTCTGCTACGCTTCTCCGCATTCGCGTTCCACGTAACGCACCCGCCTTACCAAAGAGGCCGCCCAAGCGGGATCAATGGAGGCGCTCCTGTCTATTCTATTCCAGCAGGAAATAACCTGCTTGAGACACTGGTACTCAACTGGCCGCTTGACGACGTTCCGGGCGACACCCCTGGATGGATGGCGAGCAGTCCACCGCTCAGGGAAGAAATCGGACCTATGGCAGGTTTGACCTGGCGTCCGAGGCGAGTCTGGCTGGATCGTCCAGAGAGAATCGAGTCCGCTGAGGCTTGCGCTATCTGCGGGGATTCGACTTATCCCCTGGTGTGCAGGCTCGCCTGTCTTCCGGGTTGGATCCGTCCGTTCGGGAAGGGTCCTTGGGACAAGGACCCCCATCTGATGATAGAAACCGTGAAAACGCCCAATAAGGGCAAAAGGGACAAGCGTATTGCTATCACTATGCCGAAGGTATCAGCGAGCCAAGAGTCTCATTTTGGTGTGTGGCGTAAGGTGACTGGCGCCGCGCTTGACTGCCACAAAGGCGCCAATCTAAGGCGAGTCGCCGATGACTCTGGTGGAAAGATGATGGAGGCGCAATGCGTGGGGCTTGCGCTGAACGACAAGGGTTCCGCTTGCCATGATGCACGGGCATTCACTGTCGGTACGCTCCGCGATTCCCTGTCCTCCTCTCGACTTAGGCAAGCGCTGGAAATGGTGTCCGAGAGTCAAAGCAGACTCAGGGGTATCATTATACGGACGCTGCCACGCATTGCAACCGGCCGGCCTGAAGTAGATAGCGCTCTGGCGCGGAGGACACCGGGGGTGGAACGCCAGATTGAGGCAGCCTATGCGCGCCTCGCACGCGCCGCCGAGAAAGCAACAGATGATGAGTGGGGGTGCGCCGTGCAGACCTTTGCCGCCAATCTGCGCCGCATCCTCCATGAAAAGGCGCGCGAAGTCCTCAAGTCGCTGGCCAAGGGTTCGGCATTGCACATCCCAGACGCAGAATCACGCCTGTGGCGCGAGTTCGACAGGGTTGCCTTCACGGCGCCAACGGAACGGCAAGAGGGCAGCGACTCCGCCCATCTCACAGAGGCTGGGACACCAAAACGCCGCAAGAAAGGCAGGGTGAAACGTGAAGACGAGTGACAAGTTCATTGCAAGGTTGGAGACGTTGAAGCCCGGCGATCTTGCCCGTCTTCGCCAGCACGCCGGGCGGCCGCTGGATGAGTCGCTGAATGGCTTTGATCTGTTCACAGGGCTGTGGTGGCCGTTGCGCCAGACAAGCCCGGAGACGCCAGAACGCCGAAGCTCCTGGCTTGTGGCCAAGTTGTTCGGCGCGTTTCCCATGCCTCACAGTTCCGGCGTTTCGCTGCCTTCGGCGCTGGCGGGGCTGGAACCGCGGGAGGAACGCGAGCGAGCGCGTTTTCGCCGCCGGATGGACGCGCTGCTTTCGTCCTCCCTGGCGAATCTGGAACCGCGCCTGAGATGGGCGCTGGGTGTTGTTTGGGCGAACGATTTCGCCCGGCAGCGCGGCGTTGACTGGGCGCAGCTTCTGGACGACTTGAGCGCCTGGGATCGAGGCGAGAAGGACACGCGAGCCGAATGGGCCAAGCATTTCTTGTGTGTTGGAAAGGAAAGGGACTAACCATGCTGATCGAGATTCACATGATTCAGAACCACGCGCCGGCGAATCTCAACCGTGATGACTTGGGGGCGCCCAAGACGTGCATGTTCGGCGGCGTTGAACGGCTGCGGATATCGAGCCAGGCACTAAAGAGACGTATCCGGCGCAGCGAGGCTTTCCAGGCAGCCCTGGAGAGAGAACGCGGAGTCCGCACAAGGAAGCTTGTCACCGAGTTGGCCGAGCGAGTCGCGGGAACGAAACCAACCGAGGAAATGCTGAGCTTCATTGTGGACGTTCTGGAAAAAGGGGGAGCCAAGTATGACGACAAGAAGGAGGTGACCAAGGTTCTCCTCTTTCTGCCCGAATCGGCGATAGACCAGATGGCTGAGGCCCTGCGGAACGAGAAAGACCGGGGAGACGCCGCCAAGGAGCGGGTCACCCAGAAGTTCGCGGAGATACTTGCCTCGCAGGCAATGGCACCCGACATGGCGCTCTCTGGGCGGATGATCGAGTGGGACAAGAGCGGGGAGTTCAAGGCGATTGACATGAGCATTGAAGGCGCCCTTTCGGTCGCCCACGCCATCTCCACGCACGCCGCTATCAACGAGGTGGACTACTTCACCGCCGTGGACGACCTGGCAAAGGACACTAGCGCCGGGCATGTGGACGAGGCGCAGTTCGCCTCAGCCTGCTTCTACAAGTACTTCAGCCTTGACTGGGACCAACTGGTCGCCAACCTGGCGGGACCGGAACCGAGAAAGCCGAAGGGCAAGGACGGCAAGGATGAAGAGAAGTTGAGGCAGTGGAATGAGGAACGCAAACGGTGGGCAGATACGCGGCTGGCGGAAGCCAAGAACCTGGCCGCCGCCACGCTGGGTCACTTCCTCATCGCCGCGGCCACGACCAATCCCACGGGCAAGCAGAACAGTTTCGCGGCTCACAACCTGCCCGATGGAATACTGGTGGAGGTCAAGAAGGACAAGAAGATCCCCACCAGCTACGCCAACGCCTTTGCGGAACCGGTCCGGCGACTTGGAGAACCCGACGATGATGGGCCGGACGAGTCGAGCCTTGTGGGCCGCAGCATCGCCCGGCTTGGCGACTACGCGCATCGGATTCGCGAGGCATATAGCATCCAATCCGATCTGTTCTGGTTCAGCCCCCGCCTGTGGCGGTTCCCGCTGCGCTGTTGGCGGCGCGATGGGGAAGGCAGAAGGACGGAACCACAGCTGCTCGCGCCGAAGGATGCCTGCTTTGAGCATCTCGGCGGCGCTGGCCAGCCCGGCCTTGTGGAGGCCGTGCTCAACAAAGTGGGCTTCGATTGGAGCCAGGTCAAGGACGCGGGCAAGAAAGCTCCTTTGGAGCCGCGGCCATGAGCGGCGAGCCCAACACCCTCTTCCTGCGCTTGGAGGGTCCGCTTCAAGCGTGGGGCGCCAACTCCAAGTTTATGATGCGCCGAACCATGGAGGCTCCCACTAAGTCCGGGGTCCTCGGTCTGATCTGCTGCGCCAAGGGCCTTGGCCGCGAGGAAGCCGGAGACGAACTCAAACGGCTCAATACCTTGGTCATGGGTGTGCGTGTGGACCATCCGGGAATCCTCTGGAGTGATTACCACACGGTGGGCGCTGGCACGGGAATGCTAACCGCGCAGGGCAGGCATAAAGAGAAAGGCGTGCTTCTCACCCGCCGCGACTACCTGTGCGATGCCAGCTTCCTTGTGGTCCTCAAGGGCGACCCCGGGATTGTCCGCGAGGCGAAACACGCTCTGGCCAAGCCGGCATGGCCGCTGTATCTGGGCAGGAAGGCGTGTCCTCCGTCACTCCCCATTATCGGGCGCAGTGACGAGCAGGATACGGGAGTCTACGACAGCCTGGAGGACGCGCTCGGGAGCAGGCTGTGGCGCCCAAGGCCAGGGGCGAACGTCTTCCCTGCCGATGGCCTTGTGAGCCTTCTCGAATGGCGGAGTTCGGCCGGCGAGCCCTTTGCCCCCGACTCTGCGGAGATATGGGACGACTCGCCGGTTCTGTTCGACCCGCCCGTCCACAGGCCGCGCTTTGTGGTCCGCAAGATGTTGCAGGACGTGCCTAAGCCCGAGGAGGAAGACCCGCTCATGGCCCCAACGCCTCTGCCCGCCAGACCGCGCGCCGGCTACCACACAACGGACTACAAGAACCGCCGCAAGGCCCGGCTGGACCAGGACCAGGGCCTGTGCGTGTTCTGCAAGTGCGAGGCGGGCACGGTTCAGCACATCACCTACCGCCACGTTAACACGGAACAGGAGGCCGGTGACCTTCGTTCGCTTTGCCGCCTTTGCCACGACGCCGTCACGATGATCGAGTACGGTCTTGGCATGGGCATGGACCGGATCAATCCCGAGGACCCCTGCTGGCGCGAGGCAATCATCCAGAAGCGCGAAGACATCATCCGATTCCGTTCACTTGCCACGCGCCGGCGGCGGCTGTCGCCGGAGGAGGTGGAGTAGCCATGTACCTGTCCCAACTGCTTGTTGATGTTGGCGCAAACCCGGACCGTCCGAGGCCGGGCCGTCTCTGGTTGCGCAATCTCTACCGCGTTCATCAACGCCTGTGCATGGCGTTCCCGTCGGACCCGCGCAAGCAAAAAGACCCGGCGTTCCTCGCCCCTTTCGCGTCGGCTGACTTCGCTTACTGCGGCCAAGCCGAAGCAGCGATGGAACCGGGAGGCGACGTGCATGAAGAACGCACTCAGGAAGCCGGGTTCCTCTTCCGCATTGACCACAGGCTTTGGCGATGCGAACCGCACGGGGACGACGCCGCGATGCCCTCTCCGATGATCCTGGTTCTGTCGGCGCGTGAACCCGACTGGGGCTACGCCTTCGGACTGCTGGACTCCGCGGGCGCCAAAGGCAATGGGGCGCACTTGCTGGCCGCCCCGCCACAAGTTGCCGAGATCGTCGCCGAACCGGAAGCGGATGGGTTCAGGCTGCGAACGCGCCCAATCTGTCAGAACGGACGTGTGAAAGGACAGAACCAGAATGCCGGTCTCCTCCTGACGCCCGGAGCGCGCTTTCGATTCCGCCTCAACGCCAACCCGACGCGGCGTCTCGGCAGCGGTCCCTTCGCTGGCAAACGGGTTAGCGTGGGGCGGCATCCGCGTGTTCTGCTGGACTGGCTCTGGGGCAGAGCCAGGAACAGCGGCGCTCCCAAAAAGGCGGAAAGGGGACTGGGCTTTGAGCCGGTGTTCGAGCCGGACACGGTGATGACGTTCCGTGACGAGGAGACGAAGTGGGACTCCCGGTGGCGAATTGTCACGTCATACGTCCATGCTTGGAAGAAGAACTGGCGGAAGGAAGAAGAAACGCTCAAGATGACGTTCGCTTGCGCGACGTTCGACGGAATTCTTG
>CAYYEE010000149.1:0-9313 GCA_964470775.1 uncultured Planctomycetota bacterium
CCGCCCGCACAAGAGCGCCAAACGCCACGTCCGTCCGCGCCCGCGCCAACAGGCTCTCGCCGGGTCTCAGCGTCGCCTCCAGCCTTCTCATCTCCTCGTTCATCGCCCGCGACGCCTTGCGGCTCGCCTCCCGTTCCCGCGCTCCCCGGCGCGCCGACACAATCTGCGCCACCTGATCCAGCGTCGCGTCCTCCAGCTTGGCCTGATCGAGCAGTCCCAGCAACTCCCTATCCAGCGCCTCCTGCCGCGTGTCGAGAGGGTTCACCAGGCGTTCGCCGGAACGGCTATCGAACGGCGAAGCCGACGCCCGCGCCGAGGCCCGCGCCGCCACGCTGCCCGGCCGCTCCCACAAGAAGTAGCGAATCTCCTCCGGGGTCAGCCGCCTCTCCGCCGGCGGATGCTGGCCCGACACCTCCTGCGCCGTTCTGATCTCGTCCTTGTAGTGATTCAGGGATTTGATGTACTCCCTCACCTCGGCCAGAAGGCTCGCCTTGCGCTTCTCGTACTCCGCCGCCTTGTCCGAGGCCAGGTTGCGGCCCTCTTGGTTGAAGACAGCGATCTTGCCCTCTAGGTCCGCCTTCCATTCAGCCAGTTGCGCCGCGCGCTTGGCCAGCGCCGCGCGCTGCGCCGCGCTCAGGCCGTCCGGGACAGCGGGAACGGCAGGCAAGTCAACCGCCCACGCGGCAAGGCGCAGGCACGCCACACCCACGCACGCCAGCCAGATGCCGTGTCGTTGCACAGCCGTCTCCTCTCAACGGGACCGTGACGCGTGCTTGGCGCACGCCTTCCAGTACGACTCCAACTCCTGCGCTTCGATCAGCCCCTGCGCCAGTTCCCGCGCCGCTTCGGCAAGCCTGGGCGCCACCACCGCCGCCGACAGCGACTCGCCCTTGAGCGCCTCAACGTGAGCGGTTAAGTCAGCCAAGGCCGGCTTCTCCGAGAAACGGCGAAGTTGCCTTTGCCACGACGCCCGGCAGGCCCGCGCCCACTCCGCGGCCAACGCCTCCCCCTCGCCCGTCAACGGCGGCGAAAGCCTCAGCAGCGGCGCGCCCGGCGCCACAAAAACCCCCTCCGTCGCCCTCCGCTCAATGACCACCGCGTCAAACGGCGCCTCCACGCTGCCGCCCGCCGCGTTGATCTCGGCCAGGACCTCGCCGCGACGCACGCGGTCCCCGACCTTCACGCGAACCGGCGCCAGGACTCCCGGCGGAGCCTTGGACACGATGTCCACGCCAAGGGGCGACAGCGCATCCAGCTGCGCCGACGCAATCGCCCGCCCGTCCAGTTGAGACACAAGCCCCGCGGCAGCCGCCTGTCCCGCCGGGCTCATCGATCTCAGCGTCACCGCCGCGGCATCGCGCTCGCCGAGCATGATCTGCGCTTCCGCGACAATCGCCCAGACCTTGTCGCGGACGTCATTGGGCCCAATGGCCCTGCCCATGTCCGAAGCCGCGGCCAGCAACTTATCCACGCCGCGACGCACCCTTTCCTTCAGACCCGCGACACGCTCGCGGGCCAGCTTCGCCGCGTCAGGATCACCCCCATCAGCCACGCACGCCTGATAACACGCCAGCGCCAGCAGGTCGCGGCCGCCCGCCCGGTCGCAAGCCAGACCATAAGCGTACAACACGCGCCACGACCCCGGCGCCGCCTCGTGAGCCCGCCCCAGATAATCCGCCGCCACCCCCCACTCCTCAATCCCCGCCGCCAACAGCCCCGCGTCAAACCACCGCCGCGCCTTTGCCGTCAGCGCGTCGTCCTTGATCTGGGGATCCGCGCCCCCCGCCCACACCCCCAACGCGCACACGCACACCAGCGCCGCCTGAACCAGGAACCCCATCGTTCTCATGGCCGCCCCTCCCCTGCGCCTGCGCCGCCCGGCCCAGCCATCTCCTCCTTCGCCATCGCGTCAATCAGTTCCTGCTCGATGAGCACATTGCACGTCTGCTCCACAGCCCGCGCCTGCTCAAGCTGGCTGGCCGCCGCCCTCATCTCCGCCTGTCCCGCCGGCGTCTCAGCCGGCTTGGCCTTCATCTCCTTCACCTTCGTTTCCAGCTCCGCCCGCTTCCGCTTCGCCGCCTCGCGCCGCGTCTCCAGTTGCGTAATGCGGGGCGTGCGGAGCTTCTCCGGAACCGCGGGCTCCTTCACTCCCACGGCCCCCGAAGGCCCTGCCTCCGGGACATAGACCCCCGGCGCCAGCGGGCCGCGCAAACGGCTCGGCGTGTCGAACACCATCCCCGCCTGATCTTTCGCCGCCTCAAAGCTTCCCAGCCTCGCCATGGCGCCGTGAATCCTCGCCGCGATCGCCTCGTCCATCGCCCCCGGCGCGGCGCGGCCGGTCCCCGCCGCATCCGCCGGCGAGCCCGCGCCTCCGCGCATCCCTGCCGCCAGACGATCCAACCGCTTCCCCACCTCCGCGCGCTCCAGCCGCCGCACCTCAGACTCCATCGCCCGAACCTTCTCCGCGTCCCGCTCCAGCTTGCGGACCGCCTCGAATCCACGCACGGCCGCCACCCAGTCTCCCCGCTCCACGCCGCTCCTCATGTCCTCCCACTGCCGCGGCAGGAACTCTCTGACCAGCACGTCGCGCGCCCGGATAGCCTCCACCAGCTTTTCGCCCAGCGCCGCCTCCTGCAGAGCGCGCTGCCAGCCATCCTCTGGCAAGCTCTTCTCAAACGCTTCGGCCGGGAGCATCTGAAGCGTCTGTCCAAACACTTCCATCGCTTTGTCGCCAAAGCCGCCGTCTCGCAGCAGACACGCCGTCATGGCGCGCACGAAGGGGTCCTCCGGCGCCGACGACAACGCCTTGTCCGCCTCCTCCGCCACGCCGGCCCTGTCGCCCTTCATCTGACGGCAGCGCCCCATCAGCACGTGCGCAGCCGCCCGCTCGCCCGCCTGATCCTCCGGCGTCATCCTCAGCGCGTCCGTCAGCGCCTCCAGCGCGCCTTCATAGTCCCTGGCGCCGATCAACGCCTTGCTCAACCACAGCGGAACCGCCGCCACGGCCGGGAAGTCACGCCCCGCCTGCGCAAAGACCGCCTTGCCCCCGGCCAAATCGCCTTTCGCGATCAGCGCCTCGCCCAGGAACGAGCGATATAGAGGCTGACGCGGAGCCGCCTCCACCAGCTTCTTCGCCGCCTCCTCGGTCCACGCCAAGTCGCCCAGCGCCACGCTCACGTTGCGCTGCCGCTCCAGATTGCCCAGCAGCAGGTCGCGGTAGTTGATGTTCGTGAAGCCCAGCTCCATGCCCCGCCGGAAAAGCCCCTCAGCCTGGCGCAGCCGAATGGGATCGGACGCGCGCGCCAGCAGAGGCGAGTTCAGCGCCAGAGACTTGGCGTACAACTCGCGCGCCCGCGCCGCGTTCGGGAAGCGCCGCAACGCTTCTTCATAAGCGGCCAGCGTCGCGGTCAGGTCCCCGGTTAGATCCAGGCAAACCGCCAAGTTGATGAACGCGGCCGGGTCGGACGGGTTCAGTTCCGCGCATCGCCTGAAGCCCGCCGCCGCCCGCGCGTAGTCCTTGTTGTCAAACGCCGCCCGCGCGCCGTCCCACGCGTCCTTGGCCAGCCGAATCGCCGCCTGCCGCCGCTCATATTCCTCCACCTGCGCCAGATAGCTCTTCAGAACCGCTAGACCCTTGATCGCGAGTTCGTGCCTGGGGTTAATCTTCAGCGCGCGCTCATAGGCCTGCCGCGCCTGGTCGTGACGCCCCAGCATGTAGTAGCACGCCGCAAGATTGCTCCACGCATCCACGTCCGCCGGGTCGAGCCCCACCGCCCGCTCGTACCGCCCCGCCGCCTCCGCGTACCGCCCCGCCCGCCAAAGCGCGTTGCCATCGTTGAAGGCCAAAGCAGCGGGGGAAAGAGAAGGCCGCGCAGGTTCGCGGCTGGACCGGCTCCATGCCTGCCACGCGCCCGAGGCATCCGGCTCGGGCGCCGGGCCGTAATGGTTGTGCCCCTGACGGTCCGTCCACCAGCCCGTGGCCCGGCCGCTCACGTCTCCAAACACAGCGGCCGGCCAGAAGGCAGCCACGGCGGTCCATACCGCCAGCGCCAGGCGCCTCATCACCGCTCACCCCCAAAGTGACCCGGGCACTTTCACGCCCGCATTGTACCACGCCTCAGCCCGCCGCCCCCTGCCACGCGCCGTCAATTGCGCCTTTTCCCTTGACATCGCCCCAGCGGCGCAGTATAAAAATGTTAAGCGCAAACGTTGGAGCAGATATTTTGACGCAAGCAACGCCCAAGGACGCCGCCACGCTCAAGGCCGTAGCCCAACGGACCGGCCTGTCCATCACCACCGTATCCCGCGTCCTGCGCGGCCGCCACCGCGAAGCCCGCATCTCCGAGGCCACTTGCGCCCGCGTCGAGGCCGCCGCGCTCCAAGCCGGCTACCACCCCCACCGTCAGGCCCAGGGTCTGCGCCTCGGCAAGTCCAACCTCCTTGGCGTCTGCGTCGTGGCCAAACGCGGCGCGCCCAGCAACAACGCCTCCGAGATGCTCAAAGGCATCTGCTACACCGCCACCCGCCACAACCTTGCGACTGTCGCCATCGCCGCCGACAACGTGGAAGACGACCTGCGCGCCGTGGACCGCTTCCTCAACGCCCGGGTGGACGGCATCGTCTATCAGCAACGCTGGAACACCCCCGAGATCAGCCAGCGCCTCAACCATCTCCACGACCGCGGCGTCCCGGTCATCACTGTCCATGATCGGGACGCCGGCTGCCGCTGCCCCTATGTCGGGGGCGACTATGTCCTTGGCGGCCAGATGGTCACCGAACACCTCCTCAGCCTCGGCCACCGCCGCATCGCCTATCTGGGCCTCACGCCCGACCCTCCTTCGGACCTCCGCCGGCCTCTCAGCCGCTACCAGGGCTATCTTCTCGCCATGCGCCGCCACGACCTGCCGCCGCTCGCCTTCACGACCCCCGGCACCTTCTACCCCGACGCGGCCCAGGCCGCCGCCCGCCTCCTGGCCGCCCGGCCAAGCGCCACCGCGGTCGTCTGCTTCAACGACAAACTCGCCCTGGCCACGCGCCACGCCGCCATCGCCGCCGGACTTTCCGTCCCCCGCGACCTCGCCATCACCGGTTACGACGAATCCGAAGCCGCCCTTTACGCCGACCTTCCCCTCACCTCTGTCGAGATTCCCTTCTACGACATCGGCCGGCGCGCCGTCGAGCGCATCCTCGGCATCGGCTGCGCCGATCCAGAAGAACTCCTGCCGCCCATCCTTCACGTCCGCGCCAGCAGCGGCGGCGCCCTCGCCCCCCAGCAAGGAGGCCGAACATGACTGCCAGCTTGAGCAGACACGCCCAGCGCCGTCCTTCCGTCCAATCCGATTCTTCAGTCCCTTTCCCGCCCCGGCCGCGACCGCGAGCGTTCACCCTCATCGAGCTGCTCGTCGTCGTCGCCATCATCGCGATTCTCGCCGCCATGCTGCTCCCCGCCCTGGGCGCCGCGCGCGAGAAGGCGCGCCGCTCCACCTGCGCTACCTCCCTCAGCCAGTTCGGCAAAGCCCTGGAGAGCTACTGCGGCGACTACTCCGGCTACCTCCCCGTCGCGCCCTGCCAGGGTCCCCTGGATATCGGCGGCAGCGGCGCGACGGACGCCCCGCAATACGCCCTCGCCTCCTTCGCCGGCCGCGCCTCCATCACCAGCGGCGACACCGAAACCTTCCTCCTCACCTCCGCCCGCACCTACGGCAGCGGCAACTGCATTGACACTTACGCCGCCATCGAGTTCCACGGCGTCTACGGCATGGGCGCCAAGTACCGCGGCGACTCCCAGCCCGCGCGCTGGGCGCCCGGACAGATTAATGTGGCGCCCGTGGGCCTGGGCATGTTGGCCGCCGGCGGCTACGCCGCCGACCTGCGCGCCTTCTACTGTCCCACCGGCGCCGTGCTCGACTACGGCGCCACCGGCCCCTTCCGCGGCTCGCCCTCCTTCCCTGGCCGCATGGCCGCCAACCTCGACGCGGGCGTCGCCTCCAACTTTCTCACCTGCGACCCGGCCGACCTCCAGAAGATGGGCGGTCCCGCCCCATCCTCCCTCATCTACGGCGACTACCGCAACGTCATGTCCACCGGCGCCCGGTGGCTCGGCTCAGGCGGCTACTACCCCAACAACTACGCCCGCAAACAGCTCGCCGGCTCCTACGCCTATCGCGGCCAGCCCATCGCCATCAACGCCGACGGCAATGACCGCTGGTCCAACGGTTCCTCGGGCGCCTATGCCGACACCGCCGGCTCCCGCAACTTCGGCAGCGTCGTCAACTTCAAAGACATGCCCGAAGGCGTCAACACCGTGTGGAAGACCCAGCGCCTTCTGGGCCTGCGCGCCACGGTGATGGACCGCTTTGGCAAGCGCGTCGCCAAGCGCGGCGAACTCCTGGCCGGCGACGCCCTCTGGGCCCATCGCGAAGGCTACAACATCCTCTATGGCGACGGCGGAGTCCGCTGGATGGGCGACCCGCAACAGCGCCTCATCTGGGCTCCCGTTCAGGCCGCCGGCAGCACCGACAACGCCGCCACCTACGCCGGCGTCATGGGGTCTCAGTGCAACGTCGTGACCCCCCTCAACATGAACGCCGGCGGCTCCGTCCAGGTCTCCCGCGGCATCTCGTGGTGGATCACCTTCGACCAGTTCGCCGGCCTCGACCCAGGCGTCCCCATCGTCGGCCTCTGACCTCCATCGCCGCCGTCCCAGCCACCCCACAGGAGGCTCCCATGCGCGCGCCCCTCGCCGCTATCGCCTTCCTCGCCCTCCTTTCCCCCGCCCATGCCGCCGTCCACCTCAACCCCGACCCCAACACCCTCTGGATCGAGGATGGCCTCTCCATCGAAGCCGGCCCTGGAACCACGGACAAGCACTGGTCCAGCGACAAGATGGACTTCCGCCTCCGCCCCGAAGGCGGCCTCACCTTCGCCGCCTCCGAAGAACCCAAGAAGACCTCCACCGGCCGCAACCTGCCCGTGAACAAAGACTACCCCTACATGGTCCTCGAAATCGTTGAAGTCGCCAAGCTGCCCAAGGGCAATAGAGGCTTCTCCGCCCCCAAACCCTTCAAACCCGGATTTCTTGGCATGGGTATGGGCGGCGACGTCCAGAATGGCGTCTGGACCTTCAACATGCTCGCCGCCTCCCCCAAGTTCCATCCCCAGGAGTTCTACCGCCTCGACTGCTACGGCAATCAAGTCACGGTCAAGTACATCAAGATGGTTCGGGAACCCGACTTCCTCGTCCAGGTAGATTCCCCTGTCCTCAAGACCAAGGACTCCATAGACATCGGCGACGACATCACCTTTCGCGTCAAGCTCAAGCAAGACGTGGAGGACGTCACGGTCACTCTGTTTCACGCCTACCGCATGTTGCTTGTCACGCTCAACGGCCAGACGCGGTTCCAGCTCAAACCCGAAGGCGAAGAGGCCAAGGTCTGGTCCTGCTCCGTGCCTCTCAAGACCCTCCAAATGGACAAAAATGGCGGCCCTCTCAATCCCGGCATCTTGGTGGTCAAAGCCACCATCCTGGGCGGCGGCCCCGGCGTGCCCGTCTGGGGCGTCAACCACACACCCGTCGCCGTCGCGGAGAAGTAAGGCGGGATCGCGCCTCCACCCAATCCGCACAGCCCTTCCCTTGCTGGAGAAACCCATGAAGATCGTCGCCGCGTCCCTTGCCATCGGCCTCTGCGCCCTGGCCCACGCCCAGCCCGCCCGCTCCATCCGCCCCTCCCCCGCCGCCGGCATCAACATCGACGGCCGCCTCGACGAACCCGCCTGGGCCAGCGCCCAGGATAGCGGCGCTTTCGTCTGGCTCAGCGATCGCGCCCCCGCCGGTCTCAAGGTCCCGACGCGAACCTCCTTCAAGCTTCTCGCCGCCCCCGAGGCCATCTACTTCGGCGTCACCTGCGCCGAGCCCAGCATGGCCACGCTGCAGGACGCGCCCGTCGAGCGCGACGGTCTCGTCTTCAAACGCGACTGTATCGAGTTCTTCCTCGCGCCCGAAGGCGCCGCCGACAACTGCTACCAGTTCGCCCTGTCCGCGGGCAACGCCCAATGGGACATGTACTTCATCGAAGGCGGCCAGACCACCATCGGCGACTACAGCGCCCTGTGGGAATCCGCCATCCACAAAGACAAGGACTTCTGGAGCGCCGAAGTCCGCATCCCCCTCGCCGCCTTTGTCCACACCCCCCCCGGCCGCTTCTCCGACACATGGCTGCTCAACGTCGCCCGCGAACGCCAGCTGCCCGGCGGCGGCCGGGAATACCTCACCTGGGCGCCGCTGCGCACAGCGCTGCGCGACATCCCCAACTTCATCAGAGTCCCGGATATGCCCCGCAAGTCGCCCAAAGACGACATCGGCGTCACCTCCATCACCGTCCGCGTTCAGGGCCGCGCCGCGGACGGCTACGTGGGCGAAGCCGTTGTCGCCACGCGCGCCAGCGCCGAAGCCGCGGGCCGCTACCTCGTGTCGCTCAGCGCCGGCGACAAGGTTCTCGTCCCGCCCCAGCCCGCCCTCATCCGCGCCGGCGAATCCCCGACCCGCTTCCGCGATGTGCGCTTCGTCCAGCTCGGCAAGACGGAGCTCAAAGCCACGCTCGCCTCGGCCGGCCAGCGCCCCGTGGCCGGCTCCTACGCTACCGTGCGCCTCGACTACGCCCCGCTCCTCGTCACTCTCGACACCCCCTTCTACCGCAACGCCTTCTACCCCGGCCAGGACGCCACGCGCGTCGCCGGCGCGGCCCAGGTCAACCTCGCGGCCCAAACCCTTGCCGGCGCCCGCCTCAACGTCTCGCTCCTTCGCGACAAAGCCGCCCTCAAGACCGCCTCCTTCGAGATCAAGGACCCCCGCGTTTCCTTTGAGCTGGCCAACCTCGACCTGCCCGAAGGCGCCTTTGTGCTGCGCTGCGCCATCGTGAACGGCGGCAAGGAACTCGCCAGCCTCGACACAACCGTCTCCCGTCTAGCGCAGCCGGCCCAGGGCGCGTGCGTCTGGGTGGACAAGGACCTCAACCTCGTCGTCAACGGCAAACCCCGCTTCCAGCGCGGATGGTTCGGCGGCCCTGGCGGCCTCTTCAGCCAGGCCATTCTCGACAAATACGGCCCCAACCCCCTCACCGAACACTCGCACGGAACCGGCGCCTACGTCTGGCTCCACGCCGAACGCTTCGACCCCTCCGAAAAAGAGCGCTGCCGCCTGGACGTCAAACCCTCGGAAAAAGTCTTCGCCGTCATGCGCCAGCACATCGAAACCGCGCGCTCCAACCCCAACGTCCTTTACTATTATCTCGCCGACGAGCCCGAATGCCGCCAC
>CAYYEE010000150.1:0-9286 GCA_964470775.1 uncultured Planctomycetota bacterium
TCCGGTATTGGGGAAGCACACCCCCCACGACCCGTAGTCCTGAGCCGACGGAAAGTACTGGTTGTAGTCCGCGCAGTAGGACTGAAGCGCCCGGCCCACTTGGCCAAGGTTGTTCATGCACGCGCTGCGCCGCGCCTTTTCCCGCGCGGCCGAAAGGGCCGGCAGCAGCATGGCGGCGAGGATGGCGATGATTGCGACGACAACCAGGAGCTCAATCAGCGTGAACGCCTTGCGCGAATCGTTCCATGTCGTGTGGGTCATGGTTGTTCTCCTTGCGAAAGGACAACAAGGACTTCAAAAACGACAAGGACAACTTGTGGCAGGCTCGGGGCATGGGCAGAGGCGGCAGCCGCGGACGGTGTTCACCCTCCCTGCGCTTGGCCTGTGCTGCCGCGGACGATCAACTCCGGACGAATCCGCGTCCACCGAATCGGCCGCGGCCACTCCAGATGCCACTCCATCAGCCGCTTCACGGCCGCGCGGCCCATGCTCTCGCGGTCCACGCGCACCGCCGTCAAGCCGCAGGCTTCGTTGTCCGCCAGGTAGTCGTCAAAGCTCACCACGCTCACGTCCTGTGGAACGCGGACGCCGCCGTTCTTCAGATCGGCCAGAAACGTCCGCGCCGGCTCATCGCGCGAAAAGAGGAAGGCCGTGGGCGGCTTGGACGATTTGAGCGCGGCCAACATGCGCCGGCGTTCGGCGCCCTCGAACAAGACGGTCTCCAAGCCGCGATCCGCGCACAGCCGCTCAAACGCCTCGCGCCGCTCGTTCTCGTTGGTGGTGTTGCCGGGCATGTTGAACCCGCCGTAGAACGCCATGCGGCGGTGACCCAGCCCGGCCAGGTGTTCCACGGCCTGGCGCACCCCCTCGTGATTGTCCGTGGCCACGCATTCCACGCCCAGAGTTGTGCCGTCCACCAGCACCGACGGAATCGTCGGGTTAGCCAGCAGCGCAAACTCGAAGGCCCCCACCACGCCGCCGAGAACGATCACGCCCTGCCCCTTGGCCGGCGTGAACGTGCGCAACGGGATGTCTGTCAGGTTCATGGGCACGTGGTGTGTCGACAGGTCCAGGCCCCGCTCCCGCGCCTCCGCGGTGATGCCGCTCCAGATGCCCCCCAGGAATCCTTCCTGAAACTGCGTCTGGCCGATCCACAGCGCGGCCAGAGACGTCACGCGGACCTTCTCATGGTCTGCCAGGTCTATGCGTGGCGTGCCCTTGACGAACGACCCCTTGCCCCGGAACGTCTCCACAATCTGCTCTTCCTTCAGCGCCTGCACCACGTGATCCACGGTGATACGGCTCACCCCGTAGCGCTGACACATGTCCGCGATGGTCGGCAGGCGGTCGCCAGGCCCAAGCTCCCCGTGGCCGATTCGCCGCTTCAGGTCCTCGACGATGCGTTCGTACATGGGTTGGCGGCTGCGGATCAAGACTCAGCCTCGCGTGTAAACAGGTGGGCGTTCCCTCGCGCCCGAGCAAAAACCATATTATACATAACAAATATAGCATTATCGGACGGGAATGTCAAGCGTATTCTTTAGCTGGACAGCGCGGGCCGGTGCGCGCTGGTGGCCAACTACGCCTCGGGAAGCGCGGCGGCCCTGCCCATCGGCGCGGATGGCCGCCTGGGTTCAGCCACGGACACAGCCCAGCACCACGGATCGAGTATCCACCCCGATCGCCAGAGCAGCGCCCACGCTCATTCCGTCACTGTCTCGCCCGATGACCGCTTTGCCCTGGTCGCTGACCTGGAACTGGACCGAGTGATGGTCTATCGTCTCGATGCGGCGCACGGAAGCCTGGCCATAAACGCATCCCGATCTTACCGGACCGGAGGCTTGCTTCATGGTGTCAGCAGTGTCAAATCCCCTGAATCGCCGTGGACCGCGGTCAGGGCGCGAGCGCCACGATGCTGCGCCTTCGGACATCCACCACGAGCAAAACCCCTACAGAAAAACCCCAAATTTCGCTTGTTTGCGGTTGCCAAAAAGCCCGTCCGCGGATAATATTGATTTGCGGATATCCCTGGTTGCGTGCGCACAAGGCAAAGCACGCAGTCTTGTCTGCGGAGGAGCGAGGCAAACTCCGCGGCGAATGGAGCGGAAAGGAGACACGCAATGCCCCAACGTCTTTGCCGTCTCGCCTTCACCCTCATCGAGCTTCTGGTCGTGGTGGCCATCATCGCGATTCTCGCCGCCATGTTGCTGCCGGCTTTGTCCTCGGCCCGCGAGAAGGCGCGCCGCTCCTCGTGCATGACCGGCCTCAAGCAGATGGGCGCGGCGCTGGCCAGCTACGCGGGCGACTACAGCGGCCATCTGCCCTGCTCGCCCGCGGTCTTCACGCCGGACTTGGACTGGTGCGACCCGAATATGAACAGCTGCACGGTCACGCCAGCGACCGAAGCGCACCAGAGTGGCAGCAACCTGGTCAAGCGCCCGACCTATATGTACGGCGGCCACTACGCCGCCAAGTCTCCCGCCACTTCCGGCTTCGAGCGTATCCGCCTCGAATACTGGAACCTGCAGAACGCTGGCCGTCTGGTCGCTTTCGGCTACAAAGGCGCGGGCGACCTGGCCTCACTGGGGGACGCGCTCCCTGCTCCGCAAACCGACTACAGTTTCGCCGCGGGCCGCCTGAACATGGGGCCCCTCGGCCTGGGCATGTTGCTCGTGGGCGGCTACATGGGTGACGGCCAGACCTTCTACTGCCCCAGTTCGGGCGGATCGCTGTGGGGCGAGAGCGTGACCAGCGGAGACTATCGCAACAAGTCCGGCGCCTACAACCTCAGCCATTGGCGCAAGGCCGGCGGCTTCACCAGCAGCGTTATGCTCTTTGGCGACTGGACCAGCCAGGGCTACTCCATCACGCTCAACATGATCTCCAGCGATTACCACTACCGCAACCAGAGCACCGGCTACACATGTTCCTGGCACCGCAACCGCGTGTGGAACAAAAACGCCACCACGGCCATCCCCGGAACCAGGCCCCTGGAGCATGCCGTCGTGGGCGGCCCCATGTTCCGCACCACGCGCCAGCTCAGCGGCCGCGCCATCGTCTCCGACACGTTCAGCAAGGGCGCCAGCTTCGACTTCCTCGGCAAGGCCCGCAACGCGGACATTGGCATCGTCAGCGAGACGAGCAGCGGGTCCCTGACCGCCAGCATCGCCGGCGCAGGCATCAAGGTCCACCGCAACGCCTACAACGTGCTCTACGGCGACGGCCACGTCGGCCTCTACGGCGACCCACAGGAACGCATGATCTGGCATCTGGAGCTCATGACCACCGGCGGCGCCCCCAACACCGGCTCCTACGGCTTCGCCTACAACCACTTCCACAACTACAGCAGCAGCTACCGCCCCTTCAACCAGACCACGGACAACACGCTGTTCAAGAACTCGCTGCTGGGCGTCTGGCACGAGCTTGACCTGGCCGCGGGCGTGGATCGCGACTAGCCCGTAGCGCCGCCACGCCGCCATGTCCTGGCCCGGCGGCTGCGCGTGCTGCGGCGCGGGCGCGATGAACTCGTCTCCAGGCACGAAGAGCCCGTCCGCCTTGCGCGTCGCCACCTCGCGCGGCAGCGCCCCCCATTTCGCCTCAAACGCCTCCATCCCGCCGCCATCGGGCTTGGCGCCCACGTAGCCGTCCGTCACTTCTTCATCAGCAGCACATTGACCGCCTTGCCCGACGCCTTCACGCCGTCAATGATCTCCTTCAGGATATCGCGGTCCGGGGTGATGCTCAAACCGATGACTCTCGCGCTCCTGGCGGCTGCGCATGAAAACCGTCTCGCCCCAGGCCGCATGTCCTCAGCAGACAGCGTCCCCGCGCAGCGCCGGATCTCGGGCATCCTGCGCGGAGGCATCCCATTTCTCAAATAGCCGCCAGCGCCAAGCCGTCACGTCCGCGGGCTCCGGCGCCGGTTCGAACGAACCAAGCTCCGCCAGCAACGCGTCCGGCCCCTCGTCGCGCCGGTTTGCCAGATACACGGCCAAGTCCGACCGGCCCGCCTTGTACGCCTCCCACCGCAGACTCGACGCCGGCCCAGTCTTGCCCGGGTAGAGCAGGAACATGTCGCCGGTGGGCCAGTTGAACGCGGGCTGGTGCCAGGGGTCGTCGGTCCAGTTGATGATGGCCCAGCGCAGATAACCAGCCAGCCCGCCGGCCTTGGTGATCCACGACATGCGCCACGCCTCGGCCAGGGGCGAAGCGAACAACGTGTTGCCCCAGACGGGCGACATGCAGTTGTACCACTGCGGCTCGATGCCGCGCGCCCGCAGGTCTTGAACCAGCGATGGACGCTCGCGCAGAACGCCAAGGTTCACCGCGGCTCTGTCCAGCGCCCCGGCCAGCGCATGCGCGTCCTTGTCGCACGCGGCCGCGATGAGCAAGCCCGGCGCGCACTCGCGGGCGAGCGCGGCCATGCGCGCGAAGAGCGCGGGATCGCGCGGCTCGTCATAGGGCACGAGACTCAGCCGCCGGCGCCATCCCTTGGCCTCGTTGTGCGCCGCGAAGTCGCGCAGGAACGCGCCCCACGCGTCGCGGTAGTCCGCCGCGTCCGGCGATGTCTCCACCGACACGGTCTCGCCCTGCCCCTCGTCAAAGTACGTCAGCACAGGCTTCTGCAGCTTGCACGGCAGCATGGCCAGGCACTGAATCTCGCGATCAATGCCCAGCCGCGTTCCCAGCGCCACGTAGCGGTCATAGACGGAATAGTCGAAGTGGAACGAGCCGTCTTTGCGCCGCAGCCACCCGATCATGCCCGGCCTGCGATTGAGCCGCTTGATCTCCGGCGGCAGCGGGTAGCGGTGCGGGTCTTCGCTCACGAAGACCGCCAGCCCGGTCATGCCGCCGTCGGCCATCTCGCGCAGATACTTCTCCGCCAGCGCCCAAAACGGCTCGCTCCACAAGTCCACGCCATAGTGTTCGCTCAGTCTGTTCCAGTGCGGCCAGAAGATGCTGTCGCCAAGCTCCACGCCATCCGGCTGGCGCGCCGCGCACACCGCCACGGTGAACGCCTTGTCCGCGTCGCCGTGCGACTTCGACGACACCCGCACGCGAACCGCGTGTTCACCCGGAGGCAGATCCGGCGGGATGGATATGCGCGCCAGGAAGGAGGTCGTGGCGTTCGCCTGCGCTTCGGCCAATTCCTCTTCGCACACGGGGTCAGGAATCACCGTGGATTGTTCGGGGAAAGGGACCATGCCCAGCGGAAACGCCAGCGCGGCCGGACCGAACGCCGGCTCGACCGAGACGCGAAGACCGCGGATGGGGAAGCGATGCCGGCAGGCGACGACGACGCGCAGCGTCTGGCCTTGCGCCGCGGGCAAGCGCCCCACGTCCTCCGCGGGCCAATCGCCCCAGCGCAGTCGCGTCAGCCCGGCCACGCGCACGTCTCGCTCCGGGTCCAGCCGCATCCGCCGCAACGGGCTCACATCGGTCGCCGCCAAGGCGTGTCCTCCAGATATGAGGGTCTTACTCCGTGGTTCCGGTGTAATCTGTCCCGGCCGGGTGGCTGGCGTCCAGCGGCGTCACGTCAAGGCCCGCCTTCGTGTCGAGCTGATGCCACTGCCAGAACCCGTTCTTCAGGGACGTGTTCCTGACGCCGGCCACGGCATACCCGCCCGGAGACCCGGGGTGGCCTTCGCCCGACCAGAGCTGATTGGACCCGGCGCCGCCGCGTCCGCCCGAGGAGTCCACCCACGCGAAGGTCTGCTGCGGATCGCCCCACCACATCACATGAGCGTCGCCGTAAAGAACGTTATAGCCTTCCTTGTGCGCCTGGGATCCGCGGCCCGGCGCGGGCGCGCCGCCTGTGACGCCCAAGGGCCGGGCGCCCACGTCGTCGTTCCATGAAACCTCTGGACTTCCGGCCGAATGATCCGCCATGCACATGCGGCTCCACGCGTCGGACGCGATGGCTCGGCCGCCAAGCTGCTTCTCGGTCTTGAACATGGGCTCCATAGGCAGCAGCCGCCGCTCCGGCACAGCGTACGGAACCTGGAACCCATCGCGTTGGGGCATCAACGCGCTGCCGTCGCCCGTCTCCTCCCAAGTCTCCCACCCGGCCCGCGTGGCGCACGCGAACTCCCGGCCGTTGCACCCCATGCTCGTGCCAAAGGGCGTGTTGCGATAGGCGAAGGCGCACTGCACGCCGCGCGTAATGTAACCGTTGGAACCGCTGTTCTGGTATCTGTGGAACCACTGATTGGCCACCTTGTTCCAGCCGCCGTGCGTCAGCGTGGCGCCGCCATACCCGCCCGCCGTCTTCCAGTCGCCAAGCTGGCTGGGCGAGCGGTACTTGGCCGTGTTCTTGCTGTCGCGCCGCGTGCCGTCCGGGTACATGTCCGAAGCGCTGGCGCAATAGAACACGCTCACGTCCGTGTAGCCGCCCGTGACCAGAAATCCCAGCCCCACGGGCTGGTGGCTCAACGTGCCCAGCGCGCCGGAGGGAAGACCCGCGCCGAAGGTCGTGCCCGCGGCAATGGTGCGGTAGTGATGCATGGGTCCCGAGTTCCACTTGCCCTCATTGGTCGTGTTGGCCGGCTGGGCGTAGATCACGTTGCCGTCCTTGTCCGACCACCGGCCCAGCACATCGGTGTTGGAGGTTCCCATGCGGCCGGTGTCCGGCGCTTCGCTCATGATGGAATAGCCAGTCCACGACGGGAAGTAGCCGTTGTACTCCGCCGTTTAGGCGGCCAGCGCCACGCCTGTCTGGCTGAGACTGGCGGCGCACGACCCACGACGCGCCTTTTCGCGCGCGGCCGAAAGCGCGGGCAGCAACATGGCGGCGAGGATGGCGATAATGGCCACGACGACGAGCAACTCGATCAAGGTGAACGTTTGACGCCACGTCCGCATGTCACACCTCCCTTGACAATAAACGACGCCCTTCACGACTGGTTCGGCGCCCGACCCGTGGATTCGCGCACGATCAACCTGGGCTCAAGAACCACCTGCCGCGGCGGGGCGTCCGGATGCGCCATCCGGTCCATAAGAAGCGAAACCGCGGTCTCCGCCAGTTGCTCCACCGGCTGTTCCACGGTCGTCAGCGCAGGCCGGCAATGGCCGCTGAACTCCGCGTTATCAAAACCCATTACGGACAGGTCCTCGGGGACCGAGAGTCCCAACTCGTACGCCACCCGCAACAGCGCCCAAGCGCACAGGTCGTTGTGACAGAAGACGGCGGTGGGCCGGCGCGGCCGCGACAACAGGTCCAGCGCCGCCTGCCGCGCGCCGGACAGCGAGTTCTTCCCCTCCACCATCCACTCATCGCGGAATGGCAGCGACGCTTCGGCCAAGGCGGCCCGGAAGCCGGCCAAGCGCGTGCCCGGCGCGTCCGTGAGCGGCGCCTTGGGCAATGGCACATACCCCACTTCGCGGTGCCCCAGCGACACCAGGTGGCGCACCGCCTCCCGCGTCCCGGCCTCGCGGTTCGTGGTCACCGAGTCCACGGCCAGCCCGTTCACGTTGCCCAGCACCACGAACGGCACGCTGGCGCGCAGCCGCTGCCACAGGGCCACATCCTCGGCCCGAAGAAAGGTGGAAGTTACGATCATGCCGTCCACGCACCGCATGTGCAGAAAATCCACCACCTCGCTTAGCGGCGCTTCCAGCGGCGCCAGCAGCGTGGCGCAGCCCAGCGACTCGATCCGTTGGTGCGTGGCGCAGGCCAGACGGCCGAAGAAAGGGTTTTCGATCTGGAAGACCGACAACCCAAGGGTGCGCGTGCGGCGTTTGCGCAGGCTTCGCGCCACCTCGTTGGGCCGGTAGTCCAGCGCCTCGGCGATCTGACGCACGCGCTGTTTCGTCTCCGCGCCGATGTCCTTGGCGTCTCTGAGCGCACGCGAGGCTGCGGTCGGAGTGATGCCCGCGCGTTTCGCAATCTCAACAATGGTGACTCCTTGACGCATAAGGGAAGCTTACTTCAACGTTGTAGTAATGTCAAGCAAAAAATGCACACTCTGAAACAACGGGATTGTTTACAAAGTGTTATAACCTGAAATCTCTATCGTCAACTCTGCGGTCCCAGCGCCCAGGTGAGTGGCGCCCGTCATCGTGAGGGCCACGTCACCTCGTGCGTTGAACCTGTCCAACTCGTCCAATCTGTCCGACACATCCCGACGCCCTACTCAGCGAACAGCGTCCCCGCGTCGGGTCTGGCCGACAACTTGCCCTGGCCAAGTTCCTTGGCGCGCGGGGTGGGCCAGATGCGGATGCCGGCCAGTTGCATGGGGCCGGCGTTCCCGAACTCCAACTTCGGCCCAGTCCAGTCCTCGCTGGCCGGTCCTCTGCCACCCATCAGCATCCCGATCTTGACGCCATCAATGTAGAGTTCAACCGGTTGCGCCGGCTCCTCGGCCTTGTCGTCCCACGTGACGGCCACGTGCCGCCACACGCCGGGCCGCAGAAGGAACGCACCCTGGATGTTCGCCTTGCCCAAGGACACGTAGGTCCCGATCTGCGAGCGCCGGAAGATGCGCAGTTGGCCGCACTTGACGAACGTGCTGTCCACCAAGTCCTCCTCGGACCAGCCCGTCTTGATCCAGAACTCCAGCGTCCCCTGGGCTGGGCTGATCCTGGCGCAGCCGCCTTGCGCGGTCTTGGCGCCCAGGTCTATGACATGGCTCTTGCCGGCGGCGACGGAGATGACCGGTCCCGCATAGCCGGGCGGCGTGGCCGCGTCGGGCCGGGCCAGAGGCGCCGGCGTGGACGCGGGGACAAACACCGTCTCGGCCGTGGGACTGGCCACGGCCACGCCGGCGATGCGCAGCAGCGTCTCTTGGTGATTGCCCGAAAGCGGGCTCACCTTGAGCCGCCACGTCTTGCCTGCTTCGCCCGCGGGCACGGCGACCTGCCACTCGGTCCACTTGTCCGGAGGCATGGACCCGATCTCCTGGGTCGCGCTCTTCAACGCCTTGCCGGCCGAGTCCTCCAACTCCGTTGTCAGAGTGACGCGCAACGCCAGATGTTTGAAGCGGAGCTTGAGCGTCTTGGCGCCGCTGGGAACGCGGAAGTAAAGGTTCTGCGCCTGGCACAGGCCGGCGCCGGCGATAGGATAGCCCCAATGCTCGAACGGATGGCTGGCGAGCGCCAACTTGACCGGGAAACCTTCCACTCCCATCGCGGCCACGCGGTAGACGCCCGGCTTGCCTTTGGGCGCGGCCAGCTTGAGCGTCTGTCCCGAGGCCTTTTCCGTGAAGTCCATGGCCGCCTTGGCCGCCACGGCGCCGTCGGGCCCGATCACCACGATGTCGCCCTTGATCTTGGCGCGCTTGGCCCAGGA